>CAZWVE010000280.1:0-2590 GCA_964636925.1 uncultured Marinicella sp. | reverse complement strand
TATGCGTCCATCCAAACGAAGCAACGATGAATTACGGCCGATCCGTATTGAGCGGAATTACACCATGCATGCCGAAGGGTCTGTGATGATTTCTTGCGGCAACACCAAAGTCTTGTGTAATGCCAGTGTCGAGGATCGGGTGCCGCCGTGGTTGCGGGGTAAGGGTCAGGGTTGGGTGACGGCGGAGTATGGCATGTTACCTCGGGCCACCAATACCCGTAATGGTCGGGAAGCGGCGCGCGGCAAGCAAGGCGGTCGTACCTTAGAGATTCAACGTTTAATTGGACGATCATTGCGCGCTATTGTTGATTTGTCGGCATTGGGCGAGCGTGTCATTACAGTGGATTGCGATGTTATTCAGGCCGATGGCGGTACCCGCACAGCGGCCATCACCGGTGCCTATGTGGCGCTGTATGATGCGGTTGAAACGTTATTAAAAAGCAACACCATCAAAAAAAATCCACTCTATGGCTCGGTGGCAGCCGTTTCGGTCGGAATTTATAACCAGCAACCGGTGTTAGATTTGGATTACGCTGAAGATTCTCAGGCAGAAACCGATATGAATGTGGTGATGAACGATGGTGGGCATTTTATCGAAGTGCAAGGCACTGCAGAAGGCCATGCCTTTCGGCGCGATGAACTGAACCAGTTACTGGATTTGGCCGAAGGTGGCATTCGTCAGCTATTACATGCACAACAACAAGCGATTCTCGACAACGCATGACTCAACATTATATCAAGCCACTGCTGCTAGCCAGTGGTAACGCCGCTAAACTCAAGGAACTGACTTTGGCTTTGGCTGATTTCGGCTATTCGTTACAGCCACAACCCAAAGACAGCGCCTATCATGTCGCCGAAACCGGCACCACTTTTGTTGAAAATGCCATCATTAAAGCCCGTCATGCCGCCGGGTTAAGCGGTTTACCGACTCTGGCTGATGACTCGGGTCTGATTGTGCCGTCACTGAATGGTGAACCCGGGGTTTATTCTGCACGCTACGCCGGTAATAACGCCAATGACAAAGACAACAATGCAAAACTGTTAAAAGCCTTGCACAATAGCCAGCAGCGTCAGGCTTATTTCTATTGTTGCCTGGTATTGATGCAACAAGCCGACGATCCGGCACCTGTGATTGCCGAAGGTCGCTGGTATGGCGAAATTTGTTTACAGCCAAGCGGTGACGGTGGTTTTGGTTATGATCCACTCTTTTATTTACCTGATCTTAAATGCACCGCAGCCCAGTTACCAGCCGACGAAAAATCCCGTCTTTCTCATCGTGGTCAGGCCGTGCAGAACTTAAAACAACTGCTGGCTCATAATAAGTAATCTTGATGCTGACTCCACCAAAACTCAGTTTATACATTCACTTCCCCTGGTGCGTGCAAAAATGCCCCTATTGTGATTTTAATTCCCATCAGTTGAAAAGTAACTTAAACGAGACTGAATATGTGGATGCCTTATTGGCAGATCTGGAACAGGATTTGCCGTTGATTTGGGGCCGTACCATCAACACCATTTTCATGGGTGGCGGTACGCCGAGTTTATTTTCAGCCCAGGCCATGCAGAGACTGCTCAGTGGTATCCGTGCTTTGTTAGCAATCCGTCCGGATGCAGAAATCACCATGGAAGTGAATCCCGGCAGTCAGGAATTTGATCATTTAGCGGCTTATCGACAAGCCGGCATTAACCGTTTGTCCTTTGGTGTGCAGTCTTTGGACAATAACAAACTCAAGGTGTTGGGACGTATTCATAATGCCGCGCAAGCGATCAAGGCCATCAAAAAAGCCCAACAAGCGGGCTTTACTAATTTTAATACCGACCTGATGTTTGCCTTACCTGAACAAACCTTCTCCGGCGCACGGGATGACTTAAATGCACTGTTAGATTTACAACCGCCGCATGTGTCTTATTATCAGCTGACTTTAGAGGCCAACACATTGTTTGCAGTCAAACCGCCGACGGGTATTCCCGATGAAGGCGTGCAACAAGACATGTATTTTCAAGGCCGGGACATACTTTCCGCAGCCGGTTACGGGCAATATGAAGTGTCTGCCTATGCCGGTGACAATAACCCGTCCGAACATAACCTTAATTATTGGCGCTTTGGTGATTATCTGGGCATTGGTGCCGGCGCCCACAGTAAAATTACCCGGGGACACAACGGCGAAATTATCCGATTGGTGAAACAAAAGCATCCGCAAACCTATTTAAACACAGTGCGCCAGAATAAACGCATCCTCGAACAAAAAACACTGACCCCGGATGATTTATTGTTTGAATTTTTGTTGAATCATCTGCGTTTAAAAGAACCGATGCCCTTGACTCGTTTTAGCGAGCGAACCGGTTTACCGGTAACCCGCTTAACAACCTTGTTTATAGAATCAGTGCCTGAAAACTGGTACCGACTCAACGAACAATCAATCACCTTAACCGAAACCGGTTTTTTGAACAGCGATTCAATCTTACAACAGCTAGTCTAATTGTTATTGGTCGTAAAATTCAACCACACCGGTGGAAATGTTATAACAGGCGCCAACAATTTCCAGGTTCCCAGAACCCAAAGCGTCTTCCAAAATATCTGAAGAGGCCA
>CAZWVE010000279.1:0-2595 GCA_964636925.1 uncultured Marinicella sp. | reverse complement strand
GATCTGCTGACCACCTCCAGTTTAGATGATAGTCTGCGTTGGTTTGATATTAATGGCATACAGTCCACTGAATACCTGATTGATAATCAACTGGATGGGGCACTGGCCTTGACCGTTGATGATCTTAACGATGATGGCTTGGATGATATTATCGTCGGCAGTTATTTTGGTAATAAAATAAGCGCTTTTTATAACAATGGATCAGCTCAGTTTATTCGACAAGACTTGGCAACAGAGAAGGTTAAACCAACCGTTGTGGCAACGGCTGATATTGATAATGACAATGATACAGACATTGTGTTTAATGCCGCTAACGACAAAAATGTCTGGTTATTAAAAAATACAGCCAATCAATTCCAGGAATTATTGGTATACCAGGGAAATGATATTATTAAGGGCTTGTCACTTGCTGATGTTAATGTGGATGGATATTTAGATGTTATTGCTGTAAGTGATCAAACCGGTACTATACACGTCAGCACAAATCGACAGGGTATGGGTTTTGACACCTCTGTATTAACTGAATTGCCTTTTGGAGTCAGTGCCATTATTACCTTGCCTCAGTTGCCATCGTTGCCACCCCAATTCATATTGGCTTCAAATCGAAATAACAGTATCATGCGATTGTCAAAAAGTGATTTAATTTTCCAGTCAGGCTTTGAGTGATGCTTATAAATAAAACCAGGCCCGGCTCATGCCAATATACAAAAACAGTGAAAATACCACCATCCATAGTAACTGAATACGCTCAGTGTTAACGGCAACAAAGGTTCTGCTTAATTGCCAAAAGGCCATACCGACAATGTAATAACGTTGTTCAATCAGCGGCATGGCGATGACCGAAAGCGGTAAAAATACATACAGCCAGTTCCAGACAGGCGATTTGAGTTTAACGGTACTCATGGCCAGCACGGTATAGACTGATATAAGGTAAGCAATCAACTGCAACCACAATGATTCATTAATCTGATTAAGCAGCCAGTTCCTTAAAAAAACATTAAGTGCCGGACTGTTAAAGTAGTTGCTGACTGAATAAGTTGCCATATAAATAGGCAGGCCGATGACTATTAGTAAAATAATCCATTTATTTTGTCGTAACACAGACAACACCTGTTGATAACGACTTAACAACAGAGGCCAAAAGACCAGCCAAAAAACCAACACCATAAAATAAACATTGGTGACATTGATTGAGACCTGATGGTACTCCTGGGCACCTTTTGAAACGCCGCCGCTCAAGAGAAAATACAGTAAAAACCCGACAATGCCGACCAGATAAACCCATGAGCTTATCAAGGCTTGATAAAACTGCCGGCGGGTGATTTTATAGCCATTTAAGTCTAAATTCTGGAAAAAGCATACGCTTAAAAATAAACCCAGCCAAACCAGGCTTGGTTGTCTGATTAACACGGCCATAGCGGCAAACAAAACGGTTAAGCCGTGTCTTTTTAGATTGAACTGATGGTAGGCGGTGTAAAGCAAAGTCAGCGCCAGAATATCGGTGTAAATTAATGGATAATAAGGCAGGGCAATCGGTAAAAAAAATAGCTGTGATGCCAGCAGCCAATTAAATGCGCCGTTTTCATCTCTGCTGACCCGAATCAACACCAATATCATGAGACCTGTCAGGACGAAACTAAGCAGACGAAAATCTAAAACACTGACTAAGCCGAATAACTGACCCGTTAAAGCATATAGTGTGTGAAAAACCAGGAAAGTGGTGATATGCGGTGACCGGCTGTTATCACCATTCATCAACGATAAAATTTGACCATGATGAAGACTCTCATCTACCACGAATTGTTCAGCTTGCATGATATATAAAATGGCCAAAGTGGCCAATGTCATAAGTAAAAAACTGATTTGGCTTCGGGTCATGGCAAACAGAACAATAAGTGAAGCAAGATTATAGCTTGAAGCGACACTCTATTAAAAGTCAGTAAAATAGACCTTTTATGTGGTGTGCTAAATTCTTAAGCGTGAATAATCTCTCGCACTACACTGGTGGCATAGGCGCCGGGTTGAAGTTTAAAGTTAATGAGTAATGCATTATCTTGCCATTCATAATGAAGATCCTTGGGGCAGGTTCGTATTGCGCGGCGGTCTTGTTTAACCCGGTGTTTAATAAAACCGGATTGATACTCGGGAAGGGTGGCGGCGATGCTGTTTTCAAGTTCTGCGCATTGATCAGTGCTTTGCACCCCATCTTCGCCCCAAAGAGCCGCTGTTAGGTGAATGTCAAATGCCGCTAAACGCTCGGTTAGTTCTTTTCCTGTGGCATCACTGGCCGGAAACCATGAATGGCTTTGATCAAGTTGCAAAATATCACCGGGTATCACTTGTTGCCATAGGTTGTGTTTAATGCGGTGGGCGACAATCAGGTTAAAAATATGACTGCGGGCAGTGGAGATCAGAATACCGCGTAGCTTTTTATTGTTGACGCGGATTTTGTCGCCGAACCAATCTTTGGCTTGTTGGATATTGTTTAAATCATGGCCAAAGCGCTGTGGGCCAAAATAATTGGGCACACCCCGTTGCTTAATCAAGGCGATATTATCTTCAATGGTGGTTTGATCACCGGTGACATTTCTAATC
>CAZWVE010000278.1:0-2596 GCA_964636925.1 uncultured Marinicella sp. | reverse complement strand
GAGGCGAGCGCAACTGTTCTCGGCGATCAGCCACTTCCGTGCGGCTTAACCAAACAGCCCGAAGTATCCCGTCATCCAGGGTTTGATCCGGTATTAATTGTAAAGCGGTACCGGCAAAACAGGCCCGTAAATAATGATTACCGGATGCACTGGTCCATTGGGAAAATTCGACCAGATAATCGATTTCGACTTGCCAGGCGGTTTCTTCCAGGGTTTCTCTGGCAGCGGCTTCAATCAGTGTTTCTCCGGCCTCCAAATGACCGGCCGGTTGATTTAGTTTGAGTTCACCGTGAACGTCTTCTTCGACCATTAAAAAACGGCCGTCACGTTCTACAATGGTGGCCACGGTAACGCGCGGTAGCCAGGTTCTCATACTTTCGTACCCAGCCAACGCAATCCGACAAACATGCCCACTAAGCCTACTGCCAGGGCTATCCAGGGTGATAAACCAAAGCTGGCCGGAATAATGCCACTTAAAATAGCAAAGCCGCCGGCATAGGTGGCGTACGGGATTTGGGTGCGTACGTGCTCGATGTGATCACAGCCCGAAGCCATGGAAGATAAAATGGTGGTGTCAGATATCGGCGAACAGTGGTCACCCCATACAGCACCGGCCAGAACGCTGGCAATGGTGATGTGAATGATGTGTAAATATTCGGTATCCAATACTCCCTGGGCACCCATAACACTCCAGGTAATAGGAATAATAAGTGGTATTAAAATGCCCATGGTGCCCCAGCTGGAACCGGTGGCAAAAGCAGTGAGGGCAGCCAATAAATAGGTTAAAACCGGTAACCAATAGTAACTCAAGCTGTCTTGCAACAAAGATGAAATATATTGGCTGGTTTGTAACTGTTCGGTGATGGCTGCCAATGACCAGGCCAGAACCAAAATAACAATCGCCTGTAACATCGGTTTCATACCTTCATACCAGGCCTCAACCGTGTCATCCAAAGTTAAAATTCGTTGACTAACACTCATGCCGATAGCCACTATAGTGGCGGCGATACTGGCCCAGAGCATGGCTTTAAAGGCATTGGAATTACCAATAATGTCTTTCAGGCTTTGATTTTCTATGTTGCTATCGACACCGGTGACATACAAACCACCTAAAACCACTATAATCAAAACCCCAAAAGGACTTAATGCATTAATGGCACGGTGCGGCTTACCTTCAATCGGCTGAATGTCATCATCAGCCAGACCAATCCCTTCAGTGGTGTTGATAAAACCATCACGAGCCCGCTGTTCTGCACTTAGCATGGGGCCAAAATCACGGCCGGTGGCAGCAATTAATAGGGTTAAACCGATGGCAAATATCGGATAAAAACTATACGGTATAGATTGTAAAAACATAATGTAAGCACCATCACCGGTATGACCAATGGATTTCAAGGCCTCATCGATTAATCCCACCTCAAAACCAACCCAGGTGGTGATAAGGGCAATACTGGCAATCGGTGCTGCCGTGGAATCCACCAGATAAGCCAGTTTTTCCCGCGAAATGTTCATTTTATCAGTGACCGGGCGCATGGTATTACCCACCACCAAAGAGTTGGCATAATCATCAAAGAAAATACTTAAACCCATGGCAATGGTAGCCAATGAGGCACGTTTCACGGTATTGGCCCAGTTAACAATCAGATTAACGACACCCACCATACCGCCATTGCGTGAACTGATGCCCACTAAACCACCAATCAATAGCGAAAAAATAATCACTGATGCATGGTCAGTGTCGGCCAAAGCCGCCACCGTGTATTCTTCAACAACCACCAAGGGAGATGTCCATAAGGCCTGCCAGGAAAAATTAGCGATGAGCCAAACCCCAAACATCAGACCGACAAACAACGCCGGTATCACCTGCCTGAACAATAAAGCCACGGCAATCGCCAATAATGGCGGCACCACGGACAGCCATGTGGCAGCATAGATAATGGTGGTTTCTGTTTCCTGTGCCTGTAAAACAGTCACAAAAAACAGGGCAATTAGGCCTGTTATGAATCGGATGGAAGGCATGTAGGGTTTCCCTTTTTTATCATAGAAATGGCGAATTTTAGCATCATCACTGATTTAATTCAGCCAAACGCTCCTTCGTACCCACATCCGTCCATTGTCCATGATAAATCTGCCCACCGGCCAGTTGCTGACGGATGGCTTGCTGGATTAAAGGCTTCAGTCTGAAGGCTTGATTGAGACGGTTGCGTACAGATTTAAAAAGCGCAGGGTTGTAGATGCCGATGCCACTGTAGGTGAAACTATCGTGTATCGAACCTGGACTTACCAATCTGTTTTTATTTAAGCTAAAATCACCCGCTGTATTGTGCTCTGGATTGGGTACCAAGACAACGTGAAGCAGGTCATTGTTTAATGCAAACGTAATGAACTGACGGTAATCAAAATCGGTAAAAACATCGGCGTTAATACTTAAAAACGGCTTATCACCCAATAGTTTGAGCGCTTTCAGCATGCCGCCGCCGGTTTCCAAAGCCTGCTGACGCTCATCAGAAATGCTGATTTTAAGACCCGTAGGTGTTTCGCTGTGAAGAAAATCTATGATGTGCTCACCCAGCCACGAAACATTAATCACAATGTC
>CAZWVE010000277.1:0-2601 GCA_964636925.1 uncultured Marinicella sp. | reverse complement strand
ACCCCCATAACAACCATGTCATCGCCTAAGGCGTAAATGAAGGCTTCATCACCGGACATGATTAAATTTCTGACGGTGCTTAAACCAGGACTATCATTGACATTATAGATGGCAGATGCTGCCTGGTACTGATCCAATCGCCACTGATGCAAATTAACAGCTCCCTGGGCATGGGCAGCCACGTAAGCCTGTTGTCCCTGAGCACCTGTTACAATCGATGTGGCTTCAGATGTGGCCAATAATTCAAGTTGACTGTTGATGGTAAATTCATCATTGTCATCTGAATAGTCAAAAACACTGAGTACATCATCGCTGCCATCAATGACTAAAACCTGGTGACCCACAGTGGTTATGTCGGTGGGGTTGGTTAAACCAAAACTTGAAATCTCAAAATTCTGAACAACCCCGGCCGTGGTCAATAAGCCACTGCTGTGATTACGATCAAAAGCGGCCAGAGATTGATTTAATTCAGCCCCGGCGAATAGAATTTGACCGTTTTCATGCAGGCTGAGATTATTGACTCCATTAAGTCCTTCTACACCGGACATAAGACCGACCTGACTAAGCAAACCGGTTGACAGTGAACGATTAAAAACTGCAATGGCATTATCAAAAGAGGATGCGGCATAGATAAATCGATCATCTGATGACAGAACCAAATCAGCCACACCACCTAAACCATTAACACCTGAAATGTTGTCTATTAAAATTTGTTCCAGAGTCAATTCCCCACTGCTATCAACACTAAAGTACAGTAAAGAATCATCGTCCGGGGACGACACATAAAGGCTTTGCTGGTCGTGACTCATGACTAATTTATTGGCACCTGTCAGACCGTTGATACCATTGTCAGAACTTAAAACCCGATGTAATTCTGTTAACGCACCATCACGTGAATCACGTTGATAACTAACCAATACTGTATCAGAAGCCAATTCACCCAAGACATAGGCTTTGCTACCATTATCATTAATTACGATGTCTAAATAGTGGTCTAAATCCTGATAGGTAATAAAGTTATTTAAGCCATCACTGGGCATCAGCAAGCCAACTTCAGGCGTCGCTATACATGACCAGGTCACATCACTGATTGATTCTGGGACCACATCACTGACCAATACGCCGCGCGCATCGGAAGGTAAAATACCAGGGTTAGAACTGACATAGGGGGTATTTTCATTACGGACAACAATTTCATAGGTCACCTGGGTTCCGGGAATAACTTCTGTTAATCCATTATCCTTTGTAACCACTAAATCGACTGCCGGAGCTAATAAGGTGTTGTTATCCGTGGCTGTGTTATTGTTAATATTAGGATCACTAATGGCATATTGGGCGTCTGTGGAAGACATCACTGTGGCGGTATTGGAAAGCATACCTGATGCATCAGATCGCAACTGACCCACTGCGATAATTTCAACCTGAGAACCGGCCGGCAAATCGACAATTTCTTGGACATTACCAGAATACGTCTGTCCGGACCGACAATCGGCACCATTAACCGGAAAACACTCATACTCAACTGTGGCGTATTCAGCCGGGAAAATGTCTTCCACCACGACCCGTTCAGCATCACTTGGGCCATCATTACGCGCCACAATCACATAAGTCACCTCTGACCCGGGAGCCACGCCACCTTCACCATCTTTGAGAGAATACTGATAATTTAGTGCCCCTATAGTGGCACCACTCTGTTCGATACTGAAAGCGTTGATGGCATGTGATTGAGAAGCCACCGTATAGAGCTGTTGTGAGTCGACCGTTGCAAAAATACCGCTGACACCATCCAGCCCCTGAATAAATTGACCGGGTTGTCCCAGTGCATCGCCCTGTTTGATGGCTTGAGCAAAGGATAATGTTCCATCCAGGCTATCACGATGAAATCGCACCAAAGTGTCTTCAAGCTGACCGGCAACATATAATTGTGTTTCGTCATCATTCAGCACTAACTGAGTGGCATTACTTAAACCGACAACGTTACTTGTGCCGTTTTGTTTATATTCTACAAAACTCAACTCGCCTGTTGCCGTATCCCTTGAAAACACCACCAAAGAAGAATCAGCCGCGCCTAAGATATAAATATATTCGCCACCATTCAGTGTACTCATGACCATCTCGGTCGGACCCACAAGTCCGCCAATTCCCGGATCTCCCTGACGATAGGTTGCCTGGTAACTGAGATCACCATGACCCTGACTGTTGGCATTTGGATTACGCAGAAAGACACTGACAGAATTGTCACTATTTGAAATGGTGTAAACATGCTTGCCATCATCAGAAACCACCACATCGCTCACCGCAGCTAAACCATTGACACCACCAACCGCATTCTGAAGTTTTTGTTGATAGCTTAATCGACCATTGTTAATCCCGCCTTCCTGATTAACAGCAAAAACAGTTAACGTGCCTGTTAAAGGCCCGGTCGCGTACAGGTGAGCGCCATCTGAACTGATGGCTAAATCACTGACACCTTCCAGTCCTTCAACGCCAAATATGCCACTGGTCTGTTTTTCTAAAAAGCTCAATATACCCGATGATAGATTGCGTCTCATAACAACCACTGAATTATCACCGCTACCGGCGGCATAAACGGTGTCTCCC
>CAZWVE010000276.1:0-2603 GCA_964636925.1 uncultured Marinicella sp. | reverse complement strand
TGACTGGAGTTGGCTGTTAATGGCCATCGTGACTTTTCTGGCCTTGTTTTCCACGACTTTTGCGGTGTCCGATGGTTTTCCCCGGGTTTGGAAGCGAGCCAGGCGACTTATGAGCCGGCAAAATAACGCGATAGCAGATGCCAAAGCCAATAAAACTTATCTCATCACCTTAATTATTTTGGCTGTCGGCAGTTGGTGGATTATTCGTTTTTTTACCGCTGATATTAAAGCGCTGCTTGATTTTGTCACCACCGTGTCTTTTGTCAGTGCGCCTTTATACGCCTGGCTTAACTACAAAGTCATGATGGACGCTGACATATCAATTGATCAAAAACCCAGTGGTTGGTTTAAAGCCTATACTTTATTGTGTCTGTTACTGTTAACGCTGTTTAGTCTGTTCTTTTTAGGCTGGCGGTTTGTTTTATAATCGACGTAGAAATAAAATCCGCCAAGGCCTAATCATTGCCTTCAGAAAGCATCTCTAATTCAGATTCAGAGTAGCTGGTTTCGCTGTACTGTGGCTTTTTAACCAGTTCGTTTAAACCCTGCAAAGTTTCAAAAACTGATTTTTTTATCATGGCATGATTAATGTTTTTAAATGGTAATTTTGGATCAATATATATTTGATAAGTGACTGCAGTAATATTGTCAGAAACTGGCTCTAAAACCCAAATCATCTCAACGTTCGTAATACGCCGTTTTCTGTTATTTTCCGGGGCATAGTCAGGTTTTGAATCAAAATTTATTATGAACGATTTGTCTGATGGGTCATAAACCACATGTGATTTCAGGTAAAAATCGCGGTCTTTAAACCACAAAGGTGCATCAATGATGGTGTGATAAATTCGCGTGCGGACATCCAACATGTCCACCATGGCATTGGTAATGCAGTTATAAACCCATTCAGGACAAGCCTTTGTGTCTTGTAAGGCTGTTAAGATGGTATCGGCTTTATGAGGAAGTTGTGTTTGACCTTTGAAATGCTCTAATTCATAGCCGGTTTTTTGCGTTGAATATACCCGGACACCTTCCCTGTCCTTGATTAATTTCCAATCTTGTGATGAATGAACGACCGGGCTAAAGCCAAGCAACAGGAGAATTAATAATTTATTCATGAAACTGAACAAATATCTTCGCTTTCACCGAAGACATTATTAGCCGAAAATGCCGGAAATAAAATCAGCGACACCTTCAACAATCACCATAACTCCTTCAAACAGGGCTTCAAAAATTCCGGTGATAACAGATACAAAGCCTTCACCGGCCATAATAACCGGCGTGGCGGCTCCGGCCAATGAAATTACCATAGTGCTCAATGCAACAACTTTGAAACCTGCCACCAACATATAAACCACTGAAGCCATTAAAACAAAGGCACATATTGCATTCAGGGCTTTAATTTTAGGTGATTGATTTTATCTATTCTTCATGTTTTGCCTACTCGATTGATAAATAAAACCGTTATTCTGATAATGCTCAATTCAGTATACACTGATATGAGACAAAAAAATACTACACAAGCAACCAATGAACATCGAATAAAACATCAGGGAAAGTATATAAAATACTCCCCCTGACAATATGTATTAGTCAAAACCATTTTTAAAAATCAAATCAGAATCATAACGCTCAAGTCCACCCAGGTCATAAATACCATCTAAATTGGCAATTGAGCTGTCTACAGGTCGAGGTAATCCATTGGCTGAATAATTTGATCCCGAACCCAAAAAACTACCGTCACAGTAATCCACCATAGCTGTATTATCAACCAATCGATAATCACCCCCGGACCAATTCTCAAAGGTTACAGTGGCTGTGGTAGAACGTGGCTCACCCATCAAATCACCGGTAGAATTAGATTCATTGCGGTTACAATCGCCATTAGGAAACACCCCTGCTGTGGTTAACTCTGCAGACTCGACGGTATCACCGGCCTGGTCAAAAATCGAACCAGAGATGTTAACCTCATGAGGGTCAAGTGAGGTTGTCGGATAAGCTAATTCAATCACCCGCGACATATCTTCGTTATCAACAAAGGTTGAGAACGCGATATCGGCCGATGTCTCATCCAGATACACCACTTGTTGTGCACCTGAATTGCCGGCAAAGACATTACCCACCATCGTCATGGGTGTATTAAAACCATCCATCGGCATAAAGCGGGCTCGAATGGCACTGCCGTAGTTAGCATTATTGTTCTCAATATAGGTGCCGGTAATATTCAGGGTTCCGCCGAAGGTGGCAATGGCACCGCCGCCTGAGAAACCGGCGTTGGTGCCGGTTGCTGAATTATCGGTAATCCTTGAACATCGCACTTCTGAGTGACATTGGGCGCCGGGTTTAACGCGTTGAATCATCACATTACCCTGATTGGATCGAATCGCGCCACCGGTTGATGTCGCCGTGTTACTATTGATCACTGCATCATGAGCCAGCAATGTGGCGTTGTTACTCACGGCAATACCACCACCATTAGCCGCTGTGTTTGAAACCACCACTGCGGCATCTTTATCAAAATTGGTACTCTTTATTCGCACCAATGAATTATTTGAACCGTAGATACCTGCCCCAAAACCGGCGGCCTCATTAAATAATGCACCCTG
>CAZWVE010000275.1:0-2611 GCA_964636925.1 uncultured Marinicella sp. | reverse complement strand
TACGCTGCGGGCTTTATAATGACTGTTTTTTTCCAGGGTATTAATATGAAAAGCAGCAGTGAATTTGATGGTGGCCGCATTCAAGTGGTGGCCTGTGATCAAGCCGATGACATCCAAGTCAACATTGATAAAGACTCCCATGCGGACTTTCGCCAATGGTTTTATTTTAGATTGCATGGCGTTAAAGATAAGGATTGCGTGGTGAAGTTTATGAATGCCGCGGACTGTTCCTATGTCGACGGCTGGCAGGATTATGATGTCTGCGCTTCCACCGATCGTCAGGAATGGTTCCGCTTGCCCACTGAGTTCGATGGCAAAGTCATGACGGTTGAATTTAACACCGACACCGATGACATTTATTTGGCTTATTTTGCGCCGTATTCATTTGAGCGTCACTTAAATTTACTGGCCTTTGCGCAACATTCACCCTTAACCGAGGTCATCAACCTGGGCGAAACGGTGGACGGCCGTGATTTTGATATGCTTAAAATCGAACAGCCCGACAATGATGATGACAAACTCAACGTCTGGCTTACCGCGCGTCAACATCCCGGTGAAACCATGGCTGAGTGGTTTATGGAAGGGTTCATCGAATCCTTATTGGATGCCGATAATGCCACCTCGCGCGCCCTGCTGCAAGAATGTCGATTTTTCCTGGTGCCCAATATGAACCCTGATGGGGCTTATCGCGGTAATTTACGCACCAATGCCGCCGGTGCCAATTTAAACCGTGAATGGCAGGAACCGACCATGGAAAAAAGCCCGGAAGTCTATCTGGTGCGCCAGAAAATGCTCAAAGAAGGCGTTGATATGTTTTTAGATGTGCACGGAGATGAAGCCATTCCCTATAACTTTGTCGCCGGTTGTGAGGGTAACCCCAATTATGACGAACGTCTTAAGAACTTAGAGGAAGTGTTTAAATCCGCCTACTTTACCGCCACCCCGGAATTCCAGGACGAGCATAAATATGATTTGGATGAACCCGGTAAAGGTGATTTACGCCTGGCCACCAACTATGTGGGACAAACCTTTTCCTGCCTGGCTTATACGCTTGAAATGCCGTTTAAAGACAACCACGACTGGCCTGATGAAGAATACGGCTGGTCACCGGAACGCTGTAAAAAATTAGGCGAGGACACCCTGGTGGCGTTATTAAACACAGTGCCGGCCGTACTCGCCAATCCCAGGGAGAAATGAAGATGTATACCATGCTTAAATTGACCTTAACTTTGTTTGGCATAACGCTGGTATCAGCGTGTCAGCAAACCCCAGTTCATGACACATCGGCCCCTGATGGTCACACCTCGAAAAATGCCCTGGACTGGTCCGGGGTTTATACCGGTACCTTACCCTGTGCTTCTTGTCCCGGTATCAAAACCCGCATTGTTATCCACAGTGATGGTCAATACAGTCAAGACAGCCATTATTTAGAAAACCCCGGTGTGATTACCGAAACAGGTCACATCAAATGGGATGACCAGGGCCGAAACATCACCCTTATCAGCGAAAGTAATGATGAACCAAGCCACTATTGGGTGGTGGAAAATGCCCTGGTGCAATTAGACCAACAACAGCAGAAAATAACCGGTGATCTCGCCGACCATTACCGATTGGAGAAAATCCAAATGCAATTAAACAATCAAACCTGGCAGTTAATGGAAATAGCCAACAAAGCGGTAACCGACAAACTCACCGATCGGGTCAATATCAACTTTGAAGCAGAAGGTAAAGTCTCGGGACAAGCACCCTGTAACCGCTATTTCGCCGCATGGGAACAAAACGGCCAGCAATTAAGCATCAAAAAAATCGGCGCCACCAAAATGGCCTGCCCATTTTTAAAAGAAGAACAGTCTTTTTTCGCCCAGTTAGCCAAAGTCGATAACTTTCAAATAAAACAAACAATTTTATTGTTGAAACAAGGTAACGACGTCTTGCTGTCTTTTAAAGCGGCTTTTGACACAAAGACTTCAAAGAATTAAGTCCACAAAAATGCCCACACTTCGTTTATCAATGCGTTATTATCATAATATATCCAGATAAAAGCGCATTAATGCGATTTAAACTCGAAAATGCCGGATAAAAGTGCAAAAAATGAATCAAAAATCATATTTTATGAGTAAAAAAGGTCAATATAGCCCCAAAAGTACGCTTTTTCGTCATTATTTAAATGATAATGCGTGTTTAATAAGTTGTTAGGCACTAATATGGGTGATATCAAAGAAATTTTCGATGTTTGGATTGCTCGGATTCGCACTCCTATATTCGGGTACTTTTCGCTATCTTTTTTGGCTGCAAATTGGAAAGAAATTTACTATCTTCTTTTTGCTGAGGTAGATACGCTTTCGCGTATAGAATATTTTGAGACTAACACTTGCATTGTGTCATTACTTTGGATTCCTTTAGGCTTTGCAGTTGCCGCAGCACTTGGATACCCATGGGTACAGTGGGGGTTAATGCGAGCCACATCTTTTCCTAATAGTGGAAGAAACGCGTGCAACGCCAAAGTAGAAAGCGATTTGCTAGAAGTAAAAATAGATTTAGAAAATAAAAGAAATGAGCTCGCACGACAAAAAGAATTAGAAGTTGTCGAGAAAGCTAAAATAGATGAAAG
>CAZWVE010000274.1:0-2632 GCA_964636925.1 uncultured Marinicella sp. | reverse complement strand
GGCTGGTTCTCTCACCCCATGATAATAAATCTGCCTGCTGATAATCATCCAGCACCGGCAGCGCGGATAATTGTTTCAGCGATTCTAAATCAACGGCAAAATCCGCCGGTGATTGGCCAAACGCCGTAATCATCGCCTTGAGACTTTCGCTGATGGACTTATATACACACTGGCCGGTTTTGATTTTGTTTTCCAGGGCATTGGTTAAACCATAGCAGGCCGAATGAACCAACAACACCCGGTAACCTTGTTCAATATTGTTACTGACCTGTTGTAGAATGGTGCGCCATTGTTCCGGTGTCGAAACTGAGCTGCCGCCAAATTTAAGTACGCGCCATTGATTGTCCATGGATGAGCTGACAAAAGAACAAACTTTAGGGAAAAACCGGATGCCATGCAAGCATTATTTTTTACTTTACCGAAAGAGGAAATCATGAAACACGTAACACAACTTAAAGGAAGCGAAGTCAGATGGCGTTGTGACGCGGACCAATTGGGCTTTACCACAACCGAAGAAGTGAAACCGGTACAGGGGGTTGTGGGTCAGGATGAAGCGGTGGATGCCTTGCGTTTTGCCATTGAATGCCGTGCTTTTGGTCAGAATGTTTATGTGCGTGGTATCAGTGGCACCGGCCGAATGAGTATGGTGTCTGATATTTTAAAAGATTCCCGACCCCAGATAAATGATAAAAAAGAGCATTGTTATGTGATGAATTTTGAACAGCCGGACCGGCCGCGATTAGTGACCTTGGCCCCCGGCCAGGGGCAAAAATTTAGTCAGGCCATGGATGAGTTAGCTGCTTATATTGGCGATGACTTGCGTGAATCACTTGATTCAAAAGCGTTGGCAGAGAAAAAATCGCAAACCGAAAGCACTCTCCAACAGGCGATTAATGAAATAACCGAACCCTTTGAACAAGAACTGAAAGAACAGTCATTGGCCATGATGAATGTGCAATCCAACCAGGGCGCGCAAACCATGATTGTGCCGGTGGTGGATGATCAACCGCTGGATCCGCAAAGCTGGCAGCAAAAAGTGAACGCCGGTGACATTAGTGAACAACAACAAAAAGAACTGCTGGACAAACAACAGCACTACACCCGACAACTGGAGGAAATCAGTCGTCAGGTGAATGAAGTCAAAAAAACCGGTTTGAAAGATATTCGTGACATCATGGAAGGCCATATTTCAAAATTACTGAATGTTCAAATTGAACAGATCAAAAATCAGTTCAAGACACCTGTCGTGCATACTTTTTTAGAGGCATTGCAACAGGATGTGATTGATCAGTACTTTTACAAAAAGAATAAAAACTACCAGCCGCAAGAACGCTATGCGGTCAATGTGTTGCAATCAAGAAGTTGCGATAAAGCGTGTCCGATAGTGACTGAGCGGGTGCCGACC
Organism: uncultured Marinicella sp.; assembly: GCA_964636925.1. GTDB lineage: Bacteria > Pseudomonadota > Gammaproteobacteria > Xanthomonadales > Marinicellaceae > Marinicella. The sequence goes on along the minus strand of CAZWVE010000274.1, from coordinate 1,227 downwards.
TTACAGAATTTATTGGGCACCATTGAAAGTAAATGGGGTGAAAACGGTCCGGTGATGGCCGATCATATGAGTATTACCGGTGGTTCTTTGTTACAGGCCGATGGTGGCTTTTTGGTGCTGGATGCCCGGGATTTGATGAGTGAGCCCGGTGCCTGGAAAATTCTCAAAAGAACCTTAAAAAATGAATTATTGGAAATTGTCCCGGCAGAAATGAGCTGGCCCTTTGGACAACCGTCATTAAAACCGGAACCGATTCCGGTGACGATTCGGGTGATTCTGTTGGGCGATGCTGGTTTATATTATTTACTGGATAATCGTGATGCAGACTTTCCTGAATTGTTTAAAGTCTTGTCTGACTTTGATTCGGTGATTGATCGCAATACCCAGGGTTTTAAACATTATGCCGCCATTATTGCAAAAATAATTGAAGAAGACGGTTTGTTTCCATTCACTGCTGAAGCGGTGGCGACTTTGATTGAACATGGTGCCAGGATTTGTGCCCAAAAAAATAAATTGACGGCCCGTTTTTCTCGTATAGCCGATATTGCCCGTGAGGCTAATTATGTTGCGCATAAACAAAATCAGCAACATGTAAGTGGCGACCATGTCACCACTGCCATCAAACGCACCAAACAGCGTGCCGGATTACCTGCCAGAAAATTTCGGGAACAATTGGCCAACGGCACCATTAATGTTGCCACTTCAGGTAATAAAGTGGGGCAAATTAATGGATTGGCAGTGATACATGCAGGCCCCATTGTTTATGGCTTTCCGTCCCGTATTACGGCCTCAATCGGTGCCGGCCGTGCCGGTGTTATTGATATTGAGGGTAAAGCCGGAAAGTCCGGTTCGATTCACACCAAAGGCTTTGAAATCTTAGGTGGTTTATTGCGCCATATGTTGCCGTTAAAGCACCCCTTGACATTTTCTGCATCGGTGGCTTTTGAGCAAAGTTACGGTGGTATTGACGGTGATTCGGCTTCCGGTGCTGAATTTTGTTGTTTGATATCTGAACTCACGCAAATTCCTATTAATCAAGGGATCAGCATGACCGGTGCCATTGATCAACATGGTTTAATTCAGGCCATTGGCGGTGTTAATGAAAAGATTGAAGGCTTTTTTGATGTGTGTGCTTTAACCGGACTTACCGGTCAACAAGGGGTGGTTATTCCAGCCAGTAATGCCGGTGACCTCATGTTGCGTCCGGACGTGCAGCAAGCTTGTATT
>CAZWVE010000273.1:0-2650 GCA_964636925.1 uncultured Marinicella sp. | reverse complement strand
GAATCAAATTGGTGGTATTTGGCTTGCCAACCCCAGCCGTTCATGGTGCCTTTAACTCCGATAAAGGTATCGATAATACCCGCATCCGGGGTACTTAAAAACTGATCCGCCCAACCGTTAAAAGCATGCAATGTCGCTAAGGGGGTTCTAAAAGCTGCCCCCGCTTGTGTGTCACTGCCTTCTAACATTTCATAACCGGCAAAAAACTCGCCATTATTAAAGCTTAAAGCAACATCAAAGCGAAGATAGTCGGCATCATAATTAACCGGATTATTGTCGGCATCTGATTGACTGGCGTATTCAATACCGACTTTTAACTTTTGTGCACCGATATCAAAATGGGTGTTATAGCCAAACCCCAATGTATCAGTGGAAAAAGTTGCATCATCACTGTTTTCAATACCGTAATAATAAACCTTTATATGATGTTTGGCCGCCCAGGTTTTGGACCAATTACCTAATAAGGTTTTATTGTCATGGTCTCCGGCGGGTACATCTTCACCGAAAATCCGGTTAACATGATCGATATAAGCCAAAAACAATTGACTGTCGGCAATCTTGAAGTCAAAGGACAGGGCATCATAGGTTTGTTCATTCTGACGCCAACCGACACCGCCGACAAAACGCTGGTTATCCAATAAAATACGTTGCCGGCCTAATTTTGTTGCCGCCTTGTCATTAAATTGGTAGCTCACCCAGGCTTGGTTAATTTCCGTGCCGGTGGGATCGGCGACCACCGGATACTGGCTTCGGTTGGGTGTATTGCCGGCACCGGCATTGTAATGATCACCCCAAATTTCAGTGACGTTGTCCGCTTCAATAAAAAAGCGCCAGCCATTGTAATCGGCGGTTTTATAATTTAAGCGGGTGCGCAAGGTGGAGGCATTGGCATCTTTGCTGAAGTTTTCCTGATCGACAAACTCATAGCGGTAACGAAACGATAAAGAGGCTTCGCCTTTATTGTCTGTGTCGGAACCTTCAGCCGCCTGGCTGACGAGAGGTGACAAAGAAAAGGCCGCTGCCATAACAGCGGTAACTAATGCGGTTTTTTTAAATTGAATCATGGGCATAACCTGTTGCTTAGGAAATCAAGATGAATTGTAAAAAAACAAAAACCATCGGACATTGATATACGTCAATTGATGATAAAATCACGGACAGCTTAACATTCAATAATATTGACTGCCAGACCACCCCGAGAGGTTTCTTTGTAACTGTCTTTCATGTCATCGCCGGTTGCTTTCATGGTTTTAATGACTTTATCCAGGGAGACATAATGGTTGCCTTCATTGCGATCGGCCATGCGCACCGCATTGATGGCTTTCACACTGCCCATGGCGTTACGTTCGATACAGGGAATTTGTACCAGTCCACCAATGGGATCACAGGTTAAGCCCAGATTATGTTCCATGGCAATTTCCGCGGCATTTTCAATTTCATCCGGTGTTAAACCACAGGCGGCGGCTAATCCGGCCGCAGCCATGGAACTGGCCACACCCACTTCGCCCTGACAACCGACTTCAGCGCCTGAGATCGAAGCTTTGGTTTTGTATAAAATACCGACTGCAGCGGCAGTCATTAAAAAATCCCGCACCCCTTGTTGGTTGGCACCGTCAATATAATTCAAGTAATAATAAATCACCGCCGGAATGATTCCGGCAGCCCCATTGGTGGGTGCGGTGACCACCCGGCCACCGGCGGCATTTTCTTCACTCACCGCCAGGGCATAGGCATTGACCCAATCGATGACCGTCAGCGGATCGGCTAAATCTTTGGCGGATTTTTTATTTAATTCCTGATATAGCTTGGGTGCGCGTCTGGGTAAACTTAAACCGCCGGGTAGGGTACCTTCGGTATGAAAACCGCGTTGCATACATTGTTCCATGGCCTGCCAAATGGCGTCTAACTGTTGGTCTATGTCGGCGCGACTGCGCCAGGCTTGTTCGTTGGCGTACATGATTTGGGCAATGCTTTTATCATGTTCATGACACAATGCCACCAACTCATCGCCACTGTCAAATTTATAGGGTATCGGTGTGTCATCCTCCATGATGTGTTGCTCTTTTAAGTGATTGTGGGCCAGCACGAAACCGCCACCGACTGAATAATAGGCCTTTTGTTTAAGTATGTTACCCTCGTTATCATATGCGGTGAACTGCATGCCGTTGGAGTGCAGCGGCAGTTTTTTTCGTTTGTGGAATTTCAAATGGTCTTTATCACTGAATGTGAGTCTTAAGTCACCATTTAAAATGGTCTCGCTGTCTTTAACATGTGCCAACATCGCGGGAATTTTATCCGGATCAACGGTATCAGGCTGTTCGCCCAGTAAACCCAAAATAATGGCCTTATCCGTGCCGTGGCCACGACCGGTGTGACTCAGTGAACCATACAACTCTGTGGTAATGTGATGGGTTTTATCCGCCAGCTCGTGATTGTGCAAATACTGTGTAAATAAATGGGCGGCACGCATTGGTCCAACGGTATGTGAACTGGAGGGACCGATACCAATTTTAAACAAGTCAAAAATACTAACAGCCATGATAAACTAACGCCATGAAAAAACTGACATTATATAGCAGATTGGAATGCCCTTTGTGTGAGATTGCCGAAGAACTGTTACAGACTGAAGCGGTTCAATATGAATTCGTGG
>CAZWVE010000272.1:0-2658 GCA_964636925.1 uncultured Marinicella sp. | reverse complement strand
CATGACCGATAAACAAAACAAAACCCAACAAGGTGTTGATCTGCTGGAACAACTGGAATCCCAGATTAAAGACCCAAAAATGTACAAGGTGATGCTCATCAATGATGATTTCACACCCATGGACTTCGTTATTGAAGTACTGCGTAAATTTTTCTATATGGACGAGTCTCAGGCGACTAAAATTATGTTACACGTGCACACGCGTGGCCAGGGTGTGTGCGGTATTTTCACCCATGAAGTGGCCGAAACCAAAACCACATTAGTGAATGATTATGCGCGAGATCATGAGCATCCATTACTTTGTGTTAGCGAGGTGGTATAAATGTTAGACAGCCAATTAGATCAAAACATCAGCGAAATATATACCCTCGCTCGTCAAAAACGCCATGAGCTTCTGACCATGGAACACCTCATGCTGGCCTTGCTGAAAAATAAGCAAGCCTTACAAGTGTTGAAAATGGTGGGCGCTGATTTGCACCTGTTAGAACAGGAGTTACAGGTTCTCATTGCGCAGCATGTCAAAATTTTACCGGCAGAGACCGACTTTGAAACACAGCCAACCTTGGCCTTTCGCCGAGTCATTCAGCGTGCCATTTACTCGGCGCAGTCAGCTGAAGTCAGTCAGGTCACCGGAGACCGCGTCTTGGTGGCGATGTTTGATGAATCCGATTCACATGTGGTTTATTTACTGAATAAACAGGGTGTATCACGTTACGATGTGGTCAGAAGCATTGCGCACGGTGGTTTTGATGAGGTGGATCAACCCTTAACAGAACAACAGGACAACCAGGAAGACAGTACCGACAAGAAAAAACCAGACAGCGGCAAAAGTTTTTTAGTTAACCTCAATAAAAAAGCCCAACAAAGTAAAATCGATCCATTGATTGGCCGTGAACAAGAAGTTGAACGGGTTATTCAGGTGTTAATGCGACGTTCTAAAAACAATCCATTATTGGTGGGCGAGCCCGGTGTCGGTAAAACGGCCATTGCCGAAGGTCTGGCCTTAAAAATTGTTAACAAGGAAGTTCCTGAAGTGATGCAGGATGCGCAGGTCTTTGCACTTGATCTGGGTGCTTTATTGGCAGGCACCAAATACCGGGGTGATTTTGAAAAACGCCTCAAGTCTGTTATTAAATATATTGCTGAGATTGACCATGCCATCATGTTTATTGATGAAATTCACACCATCATCGGTGCAGGAGCCGTCTCAGGCGGTTCTCTGGACGCGTCAAATTTATTAAAACCGGCTTTAAGTAAAGGCCATTTACGATGTATAGGTGCCACCACTCAGGATGAGGTAAGAACCATTTTTGATCGTGATCGCGCCTTAGCCAGACGCTTCCAAAAAATCACCATCACAGAGCCATCCGAGGCTGAAGCCATTCAAATATTACGTGGCTTACAGCCTTATTACGAAGATTTCCATGAAGTCAGTTATTTAGATGAAGCGGTCACTGCAGCGGTTAAATTATCCGCAAAACACATCAGTGATAAATTTTTACCGGATAAAGCCATCGATGTCATTGATGAAGCCGGTGCCTGGCAACGCATTCATGGTTTACAGGATCAAGCCATCTCCGCCAGTGATGCCCGACGTGTGGTGGCATCAATCGCCAAAATTCCGGTGGCTGATTTAAACCAACAAGACACTGACCGTCTGAAGTCAATTAAACGTAACTTAAAACATGTTATCTTTGGTCAGGACGAGGCCATCGAAATTTTAGCTGACACCATTAAAATGTCGCGTGCCGGACTTAATCGTGACCACCGCACCGTGGCCAATTTATTATTCGCCGGACCCACCGGTGTTGGCAAAACTGAAGTAGTCAGACAATTATCCCATCACTTGGGCTTAAAATTAATTCGTTTTGATATGTCCGAATACATGGAACCGCATGCCGTATCTAAATTAATCGGCGCGCCACCTGGCTATGTAGGCCATGAACAAGGCGGTTTATTGACCGACAAGGTCCATCAGACACCGCATGCTATTGTGCTGCTCGATGAGGTTGAAAAAGCACATCCGGACATTATGAATATTCTGTTACAGGTAATGGACAACGGCAAACTAACCGATTCCAATGGCCGCGAAACTGATTTTCGCCATGTCATGCTGGTGATGACCACCAACGCCGGAGCCACACTGCATAGCCGCAGCAGCTTTGGTTTCCTGGATCAAGACCACAGCAGTGATGCCATGCAGGAAATAAAGCGGGTTTTTACACCTGAATTCCGAAATCGTCTGGATGCCATTGTGCCCTTCGCCAATTTAGAAGTAAGCCATATTGAACGCATTGTCGACAAACTCATGATTGAACTGGAGCATCAGTTAACCGAGCCGGGTATAAAATTTCAGCTCAGCAACGCAGCCCGCAGTTGGCTCGTCGCCAAAGGTTATGACCGTGAAATGGGTGCCAGACCTATGCAACGGGCCATAGACCACCATCTGAAAAAACCATTGGTGGATGATATTCTGTTCGGGAAATTGAAAAACGGCGGTATCGTTAAGGTCGACGTCGATCAGGATAAATTAGCTTTCACCATCGAAACCGACGTCAAAGAACGCCGTCAACTGGAAGAAAAAGCGGACTGATACATATTTTGCTGCTTAGTAAATAGACCCGCCGAGCCGGTTAGGCCTGGTAAATGAAGTCATGC
>CAZWVE010000271.1:0-2660 GCA_964636925.1 uncultured Marinicella sp. | reverse complement strand
GACATAGTCTTTTTCAATGATTTCACCCGTAACAATCAGCTCAGCTTCGGCCAACAGTTCATCAAAAGGTACATAGAAAAAACTCGCCTGTGCAGTAACAGTGAATAGATTTAAACATAACAAAACAAATATCTGAGATGCTGTACATTTCATGCTGACACCATTTAGTATGTAGTTTATGTTGTTATTCAACTTGATACAAACTTTCTCTAAAACAAGAAACCAATCATACGATACGTCGTTGTGAACTCAATAGCTTATATTTTGTAAATTTTTTTCCATTACTATATCCGCCCGTTGATAATCCGGATGCGGCCCCAGGTGAGTCGTGATAAAGCCGTGTTGATGGTAGAGTTTTATGGCGGCTTTGAGTTTTGTGTTCGAAATTAAGTAGACTTTCTTTGCTTTAATTTCTTTAAGCTGCTGAAAACAAGCAGACATTAATTGATGTGCCAGGCCCTGACCACGAAAATCGGGGTGGACGGTCATACGGGCTAATTCGTAAACATCATTACCTTTGTTAAACAAGGCGCATACGGCTGAGACTTGCGAGTCTTGTGTGAGGCTAATCACAAAACCACCGGCTTCAATGATTCGCCCCGGATGGGCTGCCAGATCTTTGTCCGCCTGTTCAAGCTCAAAATAGTGATTGATCCAGAGTTCATTGAGTCGGATAAATTCGGCGAGGTGACTGGCGTTATTAATGTGACTATCCATCAGACTATGTTATGGGTTTACACTGTTGGTTTTATTGTTTTTTTTCTTTTAGGTGAAATCGATAGGCTAAATAAATAGTCACAGCGACAAGAACCACCAAGATGGCCATTATGGCAACAGGTAAATTAACGCTTGATTGGTCAATACTAATCGCCAGGTAGAAAAATGCGGTTAACAGAATGCCCATGATAATGCCAATAATAAACTGAGTCATATTTTTTCATAGTCTAAAATTACTTTAATTATGCTTTATTTTAGACCTTGTTTCTATTTTTTTAATATTTAACTTGATATCAGGAAATACTGAGTCGGTTCTCGGTATAAAAAATAAATACAAATATTTTCAACCACATAAAAACCGGTGTTTGGTTTGAGATTATTAATAAATATAATAAGATTTTCAGGACTTATGGTGAGAATGTTATTGATTATTTTCTTGCCATCAGGAGACACCTCGGCTTCGCTCGGTGCTCAAAAGATAAACCCAATTAAATATTTCCATAAATAATTTAAGGCACTAAAAAGCCGGGTTGTTTATGAATACAAGAGAATTTAAGAAGGAGTTCTGAGCTTTTGATGTGAATGTTTTTTCAGCAATAACTTAACATCAGGAGATACCTCGGCTTCGCTCGGTACTAAAAAGATAAACCTCTCAAAACCTAAGCACACAAAAAAGCCGGTACGAATACCGGCTTTTGATACCTTCAATAAGCAAGGGTTTATCTTTTGAGCTTTTTCTTGAGGCGGCTGATGGCCTGGATTTGGGCGACGGCTTTAGCCAGATCGGCCTGGACTTGCGCCAGATCGTATTGCTTGTTGCTGTCTTGCAGCAGGTTTTCAGCTTCTTCTTTGGCTTTAATGGCGGCGGCTTCGTCGATGTCTTTGGCGCGAATCGCGGTGTCGGCCAGGACCGATACCAGATTCGGCTGTACTTCTAAAATACCGCCGGAGACATAAAACTCCTGTTCTGTACCGTCGGTATGATGAACACGGACCTGACCCGGTTTCAAGCGGGTAATCAGGGGCGTATGGCGTGGTGCAATACCCAACTCACCGGCGATACCACTGGCGATGACCATGGTGACATCACCGGAATAAATGGCATTTTCGGCACTGACTATATCACATTGTATGGTCTTCATTTAACTATCCTCAAGCGGCCTTTTCAGACATTTTTTTGGCTTTTTCAAGAACCTCATCAATGCTGCCGGCCATATAGAACGCTTGCTCAGGAATGTGGTCATATTCACCATCAATAATGCCTTTAAAGCCGCGAATGGTTTCACTTAAAGGTACATAGGTACCCGGTGAACCGGTAAAGACTTCAGCCACGAAGAAAGGTTGTGAGAAAAATCGTTCAATTTTACGGGCACGATAAACAGTTTGCTTGTCTTCTTCGGACAGTTCGTCCATACCCAAAATGGCAATAATGTCTTTCAATTCTTTATAACGCTGCAGGGTGCCTTGTACCGCACGGGCTGTTTGGTAATGCTCTTCACCCACCATTTGTGGATCCAGCTGTCGTGAAGTTGAATCCAATGGATCCACCGCCGGATAAATACCCAACTCGGCAATGGAGCGCGACAATACCACGGTGGCGTCCAAGTGAGCGAAGGTTGTGGCCGGTGACGGATCAGTCAAGTCATCCGCCGGTACGTATACCGCTTGAATCGAAGTAATCGATCCGGTTTTGGTTGAGGTAATACGCTCTTGCAGTTTACCCATTTCTTCTGCCAGTGTCGGCTGATAACCCACAGCAGACGGCATCCGTCCCAACAGCGCAGATACTTCAGTACCTGCCAGTGTGTAACGATAGATATTATCAATAAACAATAAGACGTCACGGCCTTCATCCCGGAAGTATTCGGCAATGGTTAATCCGGTCAAAGCCACACGCAAGCGGTTACCCGGCGGCTCATTCATTTGTCCGTACACCATGGCCA
>CAZWVE010000270.1:0-2662 GCA_964636925.1 uncultured Marinicella sp. | reverse complement strand
AAAATTCAGATTTTCGATAACAAACCAAAATCTATGAATAATTCAAAGGTCTCATTTAAATTAATTCAAAATTTTATTACCACTTAAACCATGACATCATACAAATCGGGATTAATTCTGTTATGCCTTTGGTGCACTTGCCAACTGCCTGCTCTCGCCTCCGATAATGGCATTTACAGTGTCGTTAAACAATACACTAAGGACAATGGCTTACCTGTTAACGCAGTCACCGATTTAGCCATAGACAAGGATGGATTTTTATGGATTGCCACCCACGATGGTTTAATGCAATTTGATGGCTTAAGTTTTAAATTATTTAATACCAATAGACATTCAGGAATGCCTGGCAATCAAATTAGAATGATTCAACCCCTTAATGACGGCGGACTTTTGGTGCTATTTGGAGTGAGCCAGCTTTATCTATTTGAAAACAATAAATTTTCACAGGTCGGCGAGGTTACTTTAGATAGTTTTGCCATCAGCAACAGTCAATTATGGTTTGGTACTGAACAAGGATTATTTGTTCGAGATTTAAGCACCAACAGCACCCAACACATTATTGATGACGTGGTGGTAACCTCGCTCACTTTAAACCCATCAGGGGTACTATATGCCGACAACCATTGCGCCATATATTTTTATTCATACCAATTAAAGACGACCTCCACACAAGCGCAACTTGATTGCCAAAAAGTGAATGAAATGCAAATCTCAGATAACGATATTTGGGCTGTCAGTACCAACAACGGCGTTTTTGTTGCTCGCGACGACATAAAACAATACTTGCCGGACCAACAAATACTAAAACTATCTTGGGTGCAGGATCGCTTATACACACTGAGTGCAGCATTACACCTGATTGAACCTGATGGCACGATCTTAGCACTAAGCCATCCCAACGAAATGATTATTTATCTTGATCCGCCTGCTCGTGTAACAGATTCCGGGGAAGTATGGGTCAACGCCTTCACATCTCTTTGGCTAGACAATGAAATTGCCTTTAATTCACCCTCGTCCATATTCAAACACATCCTTGACCAGCAAGGCGGCTTATGGGTAGCCACCAAAGGAGATGGCCTTTTATACTTGCGCAAACCCGTCATTGAAACACTGGGACTCGAAGAAAACCAATTAAATTCTGGATTCGTCACTTCCATTGACCGGGCTGAAAACGGTTATTATTTAGCGGCAGAAGGCTCCGCTTTATATCGCTTTAAGCCCAACGAACCTGAATGGTACAAATACGAATCGATCACCATGGTTCGTACTTTTTTGCACGACTCAACCGGAAACATTTGGGTGGCAAGCAAAGGCTTATGCAAGATGGACTCTCGTGATAATTGTATTAAACAGCCCTATCCTGTTTCGGCATTTTCAAATGTACAATTACTATTTGAGGATTCAGAGGGTCAGATTTGGGTCGGCAGTGACGAGGGGCTTTTTACTTATAAAAATGACCAATGGCAATTACTCGACAGCCATAACAGCCAATATGTTTTTGCCACCGAGGTACCCGGCGAAGGTGTGTTTTTAGCAAGTCTTCACCATGGCATCAGTGTTTTTAAAAACAACAAAAAGGTACAACAAATCGATGACAATGATGGATTACCAACTAATAGAATTCGTACTTTTTATTATGATGCCAAGCTACTCGAAAGTGCCATCCTGATTGGTACCGAAGATAAAGGTTTATGTTTTTGGCATTTTGATAATGGCTTAGTGCGTTGCGCCAACGAAAGCGAAGGGCTGCCGCATTATGGTATACATCATATATTACCGGACAAAAATAATAGATTATGGTTTAGCTCCAACAAAGGCATATACGCCATTCGCAACAACAACATTATTGACTACTTTAAACATAAAATAAATTTTCTACCCAGCCATAGATTTGGTAAAAGTGACGGCATGGCAGAATCTGAAGCCAATGGTGGCGTGCAGGCATCCGGAACCATTGGTTACCAAGGCGACCTATGGTTTCCGACTCAAAAAGGCATTGTCAGAGTACCTGCCAATGAGTTAGTTATAGAGGAAACACCGCTCACCGCTTATTTTAAAGAAATTCTGGTGAGCGGCAAACAACAAACCGGGCTGCAACCCATTATCATTGATGACCCAAATCACAGAGAATTGACATTGTCTTTATCAACCATTGCTTTAGGCTTGGCTGATGGCATTCGTTTTCGCTATCGACTAAAACCAACTGACCCTTGGAACGAATTAGAACAGGCCCAAGAAATCAGTTTTAATGCACTACCAGCCGGCCACCATGTTTTGTCTTTTCAAGTCGCCCGCTACGGACACTGGATAGGTCCCGAAACGCAACTAATGGTGATAGTCAAACCCACCATTATGGAAACCATATGGTTTCGTATTGGCTTATTTACTTTAGTGGTGATGAGCTTGTTTTGGTGGATACACAAACTCAGAAAAAGAAAAGACATCTTGGAAATAGAAGTCAGCAAAAGAACAGCACAGCTTAGTTCAGCACTAAAAACCATCTCCAGTCAAAATGAAAAAATTAAAAACACTGCTGAACGTAAGCAACAACATTTTCTGGAGCTCAGTCATGAATTACGCACCCCTTTAACACTTATTCTGGGCCCTTTACATAGTGACTCAACCATTAACGCTGATACCCAAAAAATGATGGCCAGAAATG
>CAZWVE010000269.1:966-2666 GCA_964636925.1 uncultured Marinicella sp. | reverse complement strand
ATTTTCTCGATATTGAAACGCCCATTCTAACCAAAGCCACACCTGAAGGAGCGCGTGACTTTCTGGTGCCGGCACGTATGCACCCGGGGCAATTTTACGCCTTGCCACAATCACCACAGTTGTTTAAGCAATTATTGATGATGTCCGGCATGGATAGATATTACCAAATCGCCCGTTGCTTTCGAGACGAAGATTTGCGTGCTGATAGACAGCCGGAGTTCACCCAGTTAGATGTGGAAATGGCATTTGTTGAACAGGAAGACGTATTAAATTTAGCCGAAAACTTAATTCGCAATACCTTCAAAGAAGTACTTGATGTTGATTTACCCAAGCCTTTCCCGCGTATGACCTACCATGAAGCCATGCGCCGTTATGGTTCAGACAAACCTGATTTACGCAATGATTTGGAGTTGGTGGATATTGCCGACGCTGTTAAAGACACAGAATTTAAAGTATTCTCGGCACCGGCCAATGATGCCAATGGTCGAGTCGCGGTTCTGAAAGTACCCCAGGGTGGTGAAAACTTCACGCGCAAACAAATTGATGATTATGACCCGTTTGTCAGACGTTACGGCGCCCGAGGATTGGCATGGATTAAAGTCAACGACAAGGCTGCCGGTCGTGATGGTTTACAATCTCCTATTGTTAAGTTTTTAGACGATCAAGCGTTGACCAAAATCATCGAATTAACAGCTGCCGATAATGGTGACCTGTTATTTTTTGGTGCCGGCAATTATCAAGATGTCTCCCAATATATGGGTGCCTTGCGCTTAAAAATTGGTGAAGACACTGATCGCATATCAAAAGACTGGCAACCATTATGGGTGGTGGACTTCCCCATGTTTGAATGGAATGATGATGAGAAACGTTGGGACGCTTTACACCATCCATTCACTGCACCGGCCTGTGATTTAGCAAGCCTCCAAGCAGCACCCGGTGAAGCCCTGTCAAAAGCGTATGACATGGTTCTTAATGGTGTTGAGTTAGGCGGCGGTTCCATCCGTATTCACCAATCTGCTATTCAATCTGCGGTGTTTGAACTGCTCAATATCACACCTGAACAAGCCCGGGAAAAATTCGGCTTCTTATTGGATGCTCTCGACTACGGCTGCCCGCCGATGGGCGGTATTGCCTTTGGTATTGATCGCTTAGCGGCATTAATGTGTGGTGAGGAATCCATCCGTGAAGTCATTGCTTTTCCAAAAACAGCCAGTGGTGCATGTCCTTTAACGGATGCACCGTCTGATATAGACGCTGACCAGTTGGCGGCTGTCCATATCCAAACAATCCTGCCGGAAACGGATGCGTAAACCCGCGTCAGAAGCTGTGGTTCTGGTTCATGGTTTATGGATGAAACCATGGACCTGGATTGGTTATCGCCATTTTCTCGAAGACCACGGCTACAAAGTTTACTTATTTGGTTATAAAACCACCGGCCAGCCCTTTAAATTTAACACCCGACGATTAGCGGCCTTTATTAATTCCCGACCGGAGGACACCATTCATTTGGTGGTGCATTCCATGGGTGGTATTCTGGCCATTAGCGCCTTGCCCAAAATCAACAAACCCGGAAAATTATTGCTTATCGGTTCGCCCATTAACGGTTCCAAAGTGGCACAAAAACTGGCTGAACTGGGCTTGGATAAAGCCCTGTTAAAGCACGCCGCCAAGCCTCTGTCCAAAGGTATTCGACTGCCTTT
>CAZWVE010000269.1:0-956 GCA_964636925.1 uncultured Marinicella sp. | reverse complement strand
CAAACCATGATGATTGCCGGTGACTTACCCTATGGACTGGGTCGCTTTATCGCTAATTGGGACAGTCGTCATGATGGCACCGTGGCATTAAGTGAAACCAAAGCGGATTGGCTGGATGACCATCGCGTGGTGCATACCTCACATATGGGCCTGCTTAATAACCGGGAAGCCAAGGAACTCACCGTTAACTTTCTCCAAGAATAAACCCTCAGTCACCGGCATTCATTTATTCATCTTATTTTGACTGTAAGTTTTGTTAAAATGGTTTTTTATTTAATATGGAGAGAATGAATGCAAGAATCAAAAACACCTGAGAATACCGATTTTTTGGTTGAGATGAAAACCTATCTAATTGATCTGGTTAATAACCCCCAAGTGGTTTTATCGGTTGTTAAAGCCCTCATTTTTGCGCTGCTTATCTATTGGATAGGTAAAAAAATTGCCCGTTGGGTTGCCACATTTAGTTCCAGAGCCATAACACGCACCCAACAGGATCAAATTCTCTCCAGTTTTGTCAGTAAATTAGTTTATTATTCGTTGCTAACCTTCGTTATTATCATGGCCCTCACCCAGCTGGGGTTCCAGACCACTTCTTTAATTGCGCTGGTCGGTGCCGCCGGACTGGCCATTGGCCTGGCACTTAAAGACTCACTGGCTAACTTCGCCGCCGGTATTATGTTGGTGATGTTCAGACCCTTTAAAATTGGTGACTTTGTCGAACTGACCGATGTCAGCGGTACGGTGAAGGAAATTAAATTATTCAGTACCTATTTACGCACCACCGACAATAAAAACCTGATTATTCCCAACAGTCAGGTCACCAATGATGTTATCACCAATTACTCTGCTCAGCCCACCCGTCGCATCGATTTGGTGATTGGTGTTAGTTACGACGATGATGTCAGAACTGCCAAAAAAATCATCGAAGATACCATCACCGCACATGAAAAAGTGTT
>CAZWVE010000268.1:0-2678 GCA_964636925.1 uncultured Marinicella sp. | reverse complement strand
TTTTCTCGCTGCCAATATCACTGAGGGTTTGCAGATACCGTAATTGCATGGCGCCAGCGGATTCGGTCATTTCTTTGGCGGCTTCCACCAGTTTGGCGGCGGCTTGCTGCTCACCATCGGCTAAAATCACTTTGGCTCGGCGTTCCCGTTCGGCTTCCGCCTGTCGGGCAATGGCGCGAATCATGGATTCATCGAGATCCACGTGTTTGATTTCGACATTGGCAACTTTAATACCCCAGGCATTGGTCTGTTTGTCCAGAATTTCCTGTATGTCGGCATTCAGTGAATCGCGCTCAGAGAGCATTTCATCCAGTTCATGTTTCCCAAGAACCGAACGTAACGTGGTTTGAGCCAGCTGACTGGTGGCATCATGGACTTTTTCCACGGCGATAATGGCTTTTTCAGGGTCTAAAATACGGTAATAAATCACCGCATTGACTTTCACTGAGACGTTGTCCAGAGAAATCACGTCCTGGGTGGGTACGTCTAATACCACGGTTCTTAAATCCACCCGCACCAGTTGTTGAATAAAAGGGATGACCAGAATAAAGCCGGGACCTTTGACTTTATCAAAACGACCCAGGGTAAATATCACGGCGCGCTCATACTCACGCATGATATTGATCATTGATGACAGTAAAAAGAAAATCACTGCCACAGGCACTAACCAAAAGTATATTTCGTTCATGATGCGTTCTCCAAATGTTTAACATAAAGGGTGAGGCCGTCGATACGCTCGATTAAAACACGATCGCCGACATCGTAATGGTGTTTGGTGGTGGCTTTGGCCTGCCAGTTTTCACCGTCTAAGTGAACCCGTAAACCGTGTTCGTCATGGTTACTGACCACCTCACCGGTTTGACCGATCAGGCTTTCACTGCCCGAGACCACCGGTTTTTTAAAGGAACCGGCTAAATAATACATAATACCGGCGAACAAGACACCGGCCGTCAGCGCAATGCTGATAATTAAACTCATGGGGATGCCAAATCCCGGAACATCTGTGTCCATTAAAATCACCGAACCAAAAGTTAAAGAAACAATCCCGCCAATGCCTAAAATACCAAAGGACGGTACGAAAAATTCCACCGCTATCAGGGCAAAGCCGAGGAAAATCAAAGCCAAACCGGCAAAATTAACCGGCAGAATCTGAAAGGCGTATAAGGCCACCAGTAAACAAATACCGCCAATGACGCCGGGTACCAAAGCACCGGGGTTATAGCCTTCTAAAATAAGACCGTAAACACCCACCAACAACAAAATATAAGCCAAAGAGGGGTTGGTGATGGTGGCCAGAATTTTATTTTTAATGCTGGGTTCAATGGTTTCTAATTGCGCCCGGTCTAAGGCCAAGGTGACTTCAGTGTGTGCCAGTTTAATTTTACGGCCATTAATTTGCTTGATTAAATCCTGTTCGCTGCCGGCCAAATAATCAATGACATTGTTTGCCAAAGCTTGATCAGCGGTTAAGGTCGCGGCATGGCGTACCGCTTGTTCAGCCCAGTCGGCGTTGCGGTTTTTTTGTTCGGCCAGCGCACGAATATAGGCCACGGAATCTTCCAGTGCTTTATCACCTGAGGCCTGTTCCGGTGCATCTTGTTGTGCCGATTCGTCATCTTTTGCGGCTTCTTTAAGCTCTTCATAGGCTTTGCCGGCCGGCGTTGGCGGTTTTTGACCGCCAATCGGCACCGGTGTGGCCGCACCTAAATTGGTGGCCGGTGCCATGGCGGCAATATGTGAGGCATACAATAAATACGTGCCGGCACTGGCCGCCCGTGAACCCGACGGACCGACCCAAGTGGCAACGGGTACCTCGCTGTTTAAAATAACCTTAATCATGTCACGCATGGACGCAGATAAGCCGCCGGGCGTGTCCATTTTGATGAGAACCAGGGCAGCCTTGGCTTGTTCAGCTTGTTCAATCCCGGAAACAATATAATCACGGGTGGCCGGTCCAATGGCGCCGTCTATGGTCAGAACCACCACCGAAGACGATGAGATTTCATCGGCTTTAACCGGCAAAACCTGGAAACAACCCATTAGCAAGGTGGTTAAAATCAGTGTCTGAATAAAGATTTTCATGAATGATATGACATTATTGACATCATTAAATAATATAGCATATTGGCTGTCAATTATCAGTGTAATTAGTCATCACATTGAAAAGAAATTGTTTCGTTGCGTCGGTTTTCGTACCATGGTTTGATTAAACCAGCTAACAGAAATCTGTGTATGTCGTTTGTTTTAATAACTGGACAGCGGCAAGTGGGGTGTTTACAATAATCTATATTTTTAATCTATAACAATCGATGATATGACCGAAACACCGGTGGTATTTAGCCCGTTACGAATTATTTTAATGGCTATTATGATTATAGCCAATCTCATGACACTGTCCGCCATCGTGACACCCGAGGCGCCCTGGGCCGATTTAGTGGGTTTATTTGGTATCGTCTTTGTCATGATGTTTGTGTTTGTGATTCTGCTGGAATTAACTTGGTTGCACCACCGTGGCAAGCATTTCACTGAGCCGCAGGTTCAACAAAAATACCGACGGGCAAAATGGATTTATATGATTTTATTACTAAGTGGTATTATTATGGGTCTGATTTATTTGCTCTAATTTATTCACAGGAGTTTACTATGCGTCTATTAACAACATGTTTATTAATACTAAT
>CAZWVE010000267.1:0-2678 GCA_964636925.1 uncultured Marinicella sp. | reverse complement strand
CCGCCCGTAAAGACGGTGATCACTATGTGGTTAACGGCAGTAAAACCTTTATTTCCGGTGCCGGATCGACTGATGTGTTGATTGTTATGGCACGCACCGGTGAAGAAGGCCCGCGCGGTATTTCTTGCTTTATGATACCGGCAGACAGTGATGGTATTGATTACGGTAAAAAAGAAGACAAAATGGGCTGGAATTCACAGCCGACGCGTCTGATTACCTTCAGTGATGTGAAAATTCCGGCCGATTACCTGATTGGTGAAGAGGGTCAGGGCTTTAAGTTTGCCATGCAGGGATTGGACGGCGGTCGTATCAACATTGCCTCGTGTTCTTTAGGCACCGCACAAATGGCGCTGAATACTGCTCAGGCATATATGTTGGAAAGAAAGCAGTTTGGTAAAACACTGGCATCCTTTCAGGCGCTACAATTTAAGTTGGCTGATATGTTAACCGACTTAATTGCGGCACGCCAAATGGTGCGCTTGGCAGCCTTTAAACTGGATAAAAAAGATCCACAAGCCACAGCCTATTGCGCCATGGCAAAACGTTTTGCCACTGATGTCTGTTTTCAGGTTTGTGATGAAGCACTGCAATTACACGGTGGTTATGGTTACATCAAAGAATATCCGCTGGAACGTTTTGTGCGCGATACCCGCGTGCATCGTATTTTGGAAGGCACCAATGAAATTATGCGTTTAATTATTTCTCGAAAAGCTTTACAAGAAGGCGCCTTAGAGGGGATTCAATAATGTCAGAACAGTATCAGGATTTAATTGTTTCCGAAATTAACACCGACTTTGGCAAGCTGGGTCAGATAGTCTTGAATAAGCCCAAAGCCCTTAATGCAATTTCCACCGTGATGATTGAAGGCATGCAGCAGGCTCTGGACAAATGGCGTGATGATGACACCATCAAAGCGGTCTGGATTGAAGGCAGTGGTGACAAAGCCTTTTGTGCTGGTGGTGATGTGGTGATGCTGTATCATTCCATGAAGTCCACGCCGGTCGGTGAAATTCCGGAAAAAGCCGCCGAGTTTTTTGCCAAGGAATACCGCATGGACGAAACCATCCACACTTACCCAAAACCGGTGATTGTTTGGGGTGATGGTATTGTTATGGGTGGTGGTATTGGTGTGATGGCGGGTGCCTCGCACCGCATTGTCACCGAACGTTCGATGCTAGCGATGCCGGAAGTCACCATTGGCTTATATCCTGATGTCGGGGCATCCTGGTTTTTGAACCGCATGCCAGGTCAATGCGGTGAATTCCTGGGCATGACCGGTGCGCGCATGAACGCCGCGGATGCCTTGTTTGTGAAATTGGCTGATTTTGCCGTGTCATCAACTGATTACGAATCATTGCGTACAGCCATTAGCCAAACAGATGGCAGCCATGATGCCATCACATCGGTGATTCAACAACATCACAGCAACACCGGCCAACAAGACAGCACTTTATACAGCCATTTAGATCGTATTAACGCACTGATGGCGCCCACAAACATGACTGAGCTGGTAGCCGGCTTTGCGAAATTAGACGAAGCCGATGGTTGGTTGTATAAATCAACCAAAGGGTTGTTACGCGGATGTCCCATGACCCTGTATTTGGTGCGCGAACAAATTAAACGCGCCAAATACATGAGCTTATCTGAAATCTTTGCCATGGAATTGATTATGTCAATACAATGTGTGTTGCATCCGGATCTGGCGGAAGGCGTTCGGGCCTTGTTGATCGACAAAGACAATAAGCCTCAATGGAGTGTCGGTTCCGTGGCTGAAATTACACCGGTCATGGTCGATGAATTTTTCCAACAACCGCAACACTAAAGGTACTGTTATGACGTCACATATCGCATTTATTGGCCTCGGCAACATGGGTGGCCCCATGGCACAAAACCTGTTGAAGCATCATTTCAAGGTCACTGTTTTTGATTTAAACGAAGAAGCGGTTAAGCAATTAACCGACCAGGGCGCACAGGCCGCGACCAGTGCCGTTACAGCCGCACAACAGGCCGATGTGGTGGTCACCATGTTACCCAATGGTGACATCGTTAAGTCCTTATACATCGGTGATAAGGGATTAATTCAGGCCGCTAATAACAAAACATTATTAATTGATTGTTCCACCATTGCTGCTGAAGATGCTCGAGCGGTCAATGCTGCAGCGAAAGCGGCCGGTATCGGTATGATTGATGCGCCGGTATCCGGTGGCACAGCTGCCGCTGAAGCCGGTACCCTGACTTTTATCTGTGGTGGTGATGAAACGGATTATAAAGCGGCTAAGCCGGTCTTATCTGCCATGGGTAAGAATATCTTCCACGCCGGTGAAGCCGGCGCCGGTCAAGTCGCCAAAATCTGCAACAACATGCTGCTGGCGATTCATATGATTGGTACCTCTGAAGCGCTCAATATGGGGGTTGCCCAGGGTTTGGACCCGGCAGTCATGTCAGACATTATGAAAGCCAGCTCCGGCAATAATTGGTCATTACAAGTCTACAACCCGTATCCCGGTGTCATGCCGAATGTTCCGGCCAGTCGCGATTATCAAGGCGGTTTTATGGTGGAACTGATGAATAAGGATTTGGGACTGGCGCAAAAACTGGCTGCGCAGTCTAAAGCAGCGACACCGTTGGGGGCATTATCAGCACAACTATACCAACTGCACCAAAACCAAGGCGGCAGT
>CAZWVE010000266.1:0-2684 GCA_964636925.1 uncultured Marinicella sp. | reverse complement strand
ACCCACCATTTCCATCATTTTCCCGCGATCATCTTTTTTGGTGGAGGTCACACTAAACGGCGCTTTGCCCGGAAAAAAATAGGTTCGTTTCCAATGAACGCCGGGCTTATCGGCTGAACTGGTCAGCTGCACTGACATCTTGATATCTGTGCCTTGATGTGGACTTAACGGGTTGCCAATCACTTTGGTCAAAAAAGCAAACAACTGCCCCGCTTTTGAACACTCTACCCGCTCCATCACACCTTCATAGAGAATCGGATTATCTTCTGTAGGCAAACGATTAAAGCGCTTTTGAACATTCGGGTGCAAGCGGTGCCAATCTCGACCCAAACTCCATTTAATGGTGTTATGTTTTTGCACACTTAACACCTGTATTTAATTCGCCATTACCTCCTTTCACGGCAACTCATAATCAAATGCATAATAATGCTGACCATCCTCAATGTTGATTTCCATGGTTCCGGATATCCCGGTGAGTTCATCAAAACCCGAATCAGGAGTAACTTCAAGAATAAGCCGGTCTTTGCCCTTGTCCATTGTGCCAAAATGCTGTAACACAAAGCCGACCTTTTTGCCTGATAAAGTACCTACAACCTGCTCAATGGCCACATAACCGGCCGAACCTTTGGTTGTGGTCATGGCGCTGAGCATTTCGCCTTGACTGGTGGCATTGAGCTCTCCGTAAAATGTTTTGTCCATTGTCATCCGACCTAAATTCAGACCCGGCTTGGCTTCCGCGTAAAAATCCAAAGGATTTAATTTTACGGTAAATTTTCCGGTAATTTTCATATTTTTCTCCAATGTCTAATAATCGCAACCTATATTATTTGATAGGGTTATTAAAGTGATATAAGACTTAATACCATTATTCATTGATACACCAATTAATTCATTCAGTATTGCTAAAAAAATCTCGGCAGTATTGGTTACTTAGTTGAAGAACTACAGTTCTTCTGCGCCATTAAAATACCGAATAGGAACATCAGCAACCTTCTCCCGAGCGAGACCATAATTAATCGCAGTTTTTTGTTTTTCTAATTCAGGTATTGTTTCATAGTGAGTAACACAACCGCAGTTGGCACAGCGCATAAATTCCAATTCTTTATCACCCCAGGAATACGAATCGATGCCGTCTGCACCAATAGTAATCAGCGGCTCATTAGGTGGGTAATAGCCCCATAAACTCATATAGCGACTGCAAATTGAACAGTTACATTGTGTCACTTCAGTTGGTTTGTCAACATCAATAACAACATTGCCACAGTGACAGCTTATTTTCATCACTTATTCTCGCATTGAAAGAAATTTACAATCCTATTTAAGCACGATTGTTGTCATAAATTATCATTATCAGTAAATATTCCTTAATCACTCAACTCGATTTACTTAAACTTCACAAGCAAAAACTTATAATGATAAATAACATAACTGTCCTTTCTATTATTTAAAACCATACAGAAGGTTTGTCACGTTCCGTGGATAATATTTAGGGCTGTTATCTTTAATTCAAAAATAATAATGCGTAAAGGAGAAACCATGCAAACCACAAAAACAATTAATTTAAAAAGCAGACCGGTTGGCAAGCCGACCATGTCAGACTTTGAATTTACCACCTCAGAAATACCTGCGTTACAGGATGGTGAGGTTTTATTAAGCACCCGCTATGTTTCGGTTGATCCCTATTTAAGAGGCCGGATGAGTGATGCACCCTCTTATATTGAACCTTTTCAGATCGGGAAACCTATGGCATCAGGAATCATTGCAGAAGTCATCGAATCTAACCATGATGATTTTAAAGCCGGTGATTTTGTCTCCGGTATGATGCCCTGGAAAGAAACTCAGGTTTTAAAAACCGACGGTCTGATAAAAGTTGATCCTGACAAGGCACCCCTATCTGCCTATTTGGGCATTTTAGGCATGACCGGTTTAACCGCTTATTTTGGTCTCACTGATATTGGCAAACCGAAAAAAGGTGAAACCCTTCTGGTTTCCGGTGCAGCTGGTGCTGTAGGCACGATGGTGGGTCAAATCGGCAAAATACTGGGCTTACGGGTGGTCGGTATTGCCGGCAGCGATGAGAAAATCGAGATGCTGACATCAGATTTTGGTTTCGATGCCGGTATTAACTACAACACCACCGACAACATGGTGAAAGCCATAAGAAATGCTTGCCCGGATGGTGTCGATGTCTATTTTGATAATGTCGGCGGCGAAATTTCTGACGCCGTGTTATTTAACATCAACAAGTTCTCCAGAACCATTAACTGCGGTGCCATTGCGGTTTATAACAACACCGAAGCCCCGAAAGGCATCAGTCCGCAACCCTTCTTAGTCAAAAACAGCGCTTCCATGAAAGGTTTTATTATTTTCGACTATGTTGAGCGCCACCCTGAAGGCATAAAACAACTGGCCGAATGGCTACAACAAGATAAACTCAAATACACCGAAACCATCCGCGAAGGTTTCGATAACATTCCCCAGGCTTTTATGGATCTTTTTGAAGGTAAAAATAAAGGCAAAATGGTGGTTAAAGTTTAGACCAACCACCGGCAATTAACGGTGGGTAAGCTTTCTTTGAAACCAATAATAACTTGAACCCGTGGTGCATTTAGGACAGAACACAACAAGTTTTGTCATATCGACCGAGCGAAGCGAGTGGAGATATCTCCTGACGATGGAGATTT
>CAZWVE010000265.1:0-2687 GCA_964636925.1 uncultured Marinicella sp. | reverse complement strand
CAGCCCCCTTGTCCGGATTGCTAACCTGAACAGTTATACCATCGAAGGGCAGGTATCTGATATGCACACAGGAAGAATAAAAATAGGATTGCCCGTTCACGTTCGCATTGGACGACAGTTACTCAAAGGCGCCATCGATCAGATTCTTCCAGCCGTGGAGAACAATGCCATCAAGTTTCGTATCGCACTCGAAAATCCGGAATCCGAGAGTCTCCGGCCCAATATGGAAGTTGACTTACGGATCGTGACCGATATGAAGGAAAATGGGTTGTACCTGCCCAACGGACCGGGTATCCGAAGCGGGAAAAGCCAAAAACTATTCGTTATCAGTGGTGCGGAAGCCATAGCCCGACAGGTGGAAACGGGTATGCGAACCACCGAACGCGTGGAAATCATCAGCGGATTGGAACCAGGAGAAAAGGTCATCCTTTCCGATATGAGCGCTTATGAAAACCGGTCCAAAATCCGACTGAAATGAATCACCTGACCAAAATATCGACCCTGTTTTCGTCCATATTTCAGAATAGTGCGGTATGGCGCCTTTTCCTGATCATCCTGGTATTTTTACAATATTTTACGATAACAAATGGCCAGAATACCGATCTGACGCTGGACGAAGCCATCGCCATCGCCCGGCAGAGGAACATTGCCCTGGAAAAATCCGAACTGGGTGTGACCGTCGCTGAAAACCAACTGAAAATACTCCAGGCTGGTTTGCGTCCCCACCTGCTGTTCAATGCCACTTTACCCAATTTTTATAAAAGTACTTCTTCTGTGGTACAACCCAATGGTAGCATCCTGTTCCAGCCGGTTGCTCAGGACAACACGCTGGTGAGCCTCAATATGTCCCAAAAAGTGCTGGCGACCAACACGACCATTTTCGCAGAAGCCAACGTCCGGCGTTACCAGGATTTCTCCGACGATATCACGCAGTACAATTCAATACCCTTTCGCCTCGGCATTGTTCAGCCGTTGAATATGGTCAATTACGACCGATGGAACTGGAGGCTTTATACCCTGGATCAAATGATTGCTCTACGACATTTATCTGCCACCGGTGAAAAAATTGCCACCGAGGTTACGGCTGCTTTTTTTGAGGTATTGATGGCGCAGATCGACCGACAAATCGCCACCACCAATAAAGAAAACAATGAAAGACTACACGAAATCGCCCGGGAACGGTATGCCCTGGGGAAAATATCGAAGAGCGACCTGCTCCAGCTCGAACTGGGCCTGAGCAACGCCGCCCAGAATGAGATTAGGTCCAATCGGGCGCTCATCCGGTCCAGCTCCCGCCTCAAGGAAGCGATGAACCAGGACCTCTCCACAGATGAGATTCCACAGGTAGCTACTCCGCAAATCCCTGATTTGAAACCCATAGACCCCGAATGGGCTGCTGCAGTGGCCTGGGAAAACCGGCCCGAGCATTGGGAATACCAAAAACTCATACTACAGGCGGAGCAGGCCATGGAGGTCGCTGACCGGGAAAACGGATGGCAGGCGCAGTTGACAGCACAGGTGGGCTTTACCGGTAGTGGAAACACTTTGAAAAATTCCTACGGGCAGACCAATTTGGAGACCCTGGTAGAAATAGGCATTCAGGTGCCCATTCTTGATGGAGGTAAAAGAAAATACAGTATGGCAGATGCCCGTTCCAGGCACGATTACGTGACCACTGAAGCCCATTATTCAGAGTTGACTTTCCGCCAAAACGTCCGCCAACTGGTCCTGCAATTCAACCAGTTGCAAAATGAAGCCGAACTGGCCTTTCGGAGTTACGAGATCGCAGAAAAGCGGTACGAGATTGTTAATCAACGCTACGTGCTGGACGACATTAGCATCACCGACCTGACCCTTGCATTTGGGGAACGGGATCAGGCCTGGCGCAATTACATCAGCACGCTGCAGGCGTACTGGATCACCTATTATACCATCAGACAACTCACGCTTTATGATATTGGATAAAACAGGTTCTAACTTTTTACCACACGAAAGTTTGACCAGACCAGAGTGTAGCGACAGAATGAATGTCGGCAGGATAAAAAGGATTCACTACGCTGAACGTATCATGGTTAACGGGAAACTTTTCTCGGTTGGCCGATTCATCTCAAAGAAGATTTGGGAATTCCTGATTAAAAAATTATGAAAATAATGATAAGCATTCGAAGTTCTTGTGACTTTGTCAACACCCAAAATTTAATCCTTCAATTATGATTCAAGTAAGCAATCTCAGCAAATCCTACTACACCGACACCATGGAAACTCTGGCGCTGGACAACATCAATCTGCGCATCGACAAGGGGGAATTTGTCTCTATCATGGGCCCATCCGGATGCGGAAAATCTACCCTGCTCAATATGATCGGCCTGCTCGATGTACCCACCGAAGGAAAAATCGAGATCGACGGGAAGGATTTCCGCCATAAAAAGGAAAAGGAACTGGCGCGATACCGCAATCAAAATCTGGGATTCATCTTCCAGAGCTTCCATCTGATCGGTGATCTGCCCGTTATCGACAACGTGGAATTGCCCTTGCTTTACCGGGGGACACCATCCCGGGAACGCCGAAGAAAAGCAGAAGAAGCGCTGGCCCAGGTCGAACTCAGTCACCGCAAACTCCACTATCCGAACCAATTATCCGGCGGACAACGACAACGCGTGGCCATTGCCCGCGCCATCGTGGGGAAT
>CAZWVE010000264.1:0-2700 GCA_964636925.1 uncultured Marinicella sp. | reverse complement strand
GGCGGTAATACCTGTGCCGTCAGAGACATAAAAAATGGCACAGGTTTGTTGTGGTGTTGTTTCATTCATATATTTGGCAGTTTTTGAGTCAATTTCGTTAATTTCAAGGCTTATCCATTTCGCTTAATGGTTGTGTCATATAGAATATACCATTTTTAAGCACAACGGAAATTTCATGTCAGATTACATCATTAGACTGGACCAACTTACTTTAGGGGATTTGAATAAAGTGGGTGGTAAAAATGCATCCCTGGGTGAAATGATTACACACTTGTCTGCGTTGGGGGTTCAGGTACCCGGTGGATTTGCCACCACTGCCAGGGCCTTTTGGGATTTTCTGGATGAATCCGGTCTCGGTACTAAAATAAATGACCGTCTCAATCACCTCGACACCGATGACTTAACGGAATTACAAAAGGCAGGTCAGGAGATTCGTAGCTGGATTTTAGAAACACCTTTTCAGGCCAAATTACAACAGGCTATTACCGAAGCCTACCAGGACATGCAACATGAACTGGGTGATAATTTCAGTGTCGCGGTGCGCTCATCGGCCACTGCTGAGGATTTACCCGATGCCTCTTTTGCCGGACAACAGGAAACCTTTTTAAATGTTAACGGCATTGATGATGTTTTAGCCAAAACCCATGAAGTGTTTGCCTCACTTTACAATGACCGCGCCATTTCGTATCGCGTCCACCACGGTTTTAAACATGAAGATGTGGCTTTATCTGCCGGTATACAGCAAATGGTGCGTTCTGATTTGGCCGCCAGCGGTGTCATGTTTACCATGGACACCGAATCGGGATTTAATGATGTGGTGTTTATCACCTCATCGTATGGCTTGGGTGAAATGGTGGTGCAAGGGGCTGTTAATCCTGATGAGTTTTATGTCTATAAACCCGGCATCAAAGCCAAGCAACCAGCGATATTACGCCGAAACCTCGGCACCAAAGCCATTGCCATGACCTACGGTGATACCGGTGTGCGTACCGATGCTGTCAGCGACCGGAGGCAACAACAGTTTTCAATTTCAGATAATGAAATCGCGCAACTGGCGCAACAAGCGATGATTATTGAAGAGCACTATCAACGCCCCATGGACATCGAATGGGCCAAAGACGGTCACAGTGGTGAACTGTACATCGTTCAAGCGCGTCCTGAAACAGTCAAATCACGTGAAACCGGTACCCAAAAAATTGAACGCTACCAACTCAAAGAAAAAAGCACAGTGGTGGCCGAAGGCCGTAGTATCGGTCAAAAAATCGGCCGGGGCACAGCCAAAGTTATCGCCGGTATCGATCAAATGCATGACGTCATTGAAGGTGATGTTTTGGTGACAGACATGACTGACCCGGATTGGGAACCCATTATGAAAAAAGCCGCCGCCATTGTCACCAACCGTGGCGGCCGCACCTGTCATGCCGCCATCATTGCCCGCGAATTGGGTATTCCCGCGATTGTCGGCTGTGGTGATGCCACGCAAAAAATAAACCATGGTCAGGACGTGACCGTATCGTGCAGTGAAGGTGATACCGGCTATATCTATGCAGGGCTATTGGATTTTGATATTAACACCACCGATCTTAAAAACATGCCAAAAGCGCCCTTAAAAATCATGATGAACATCGGTAATCCTGATCGGGCGTTTGATTTTCAGAATTTGCCGGGCTTCGGTATCGGTCTGGCGCGTTTAGAGTTTATTATCAATCGCATGATCGGTATTCACCCGAAAGTGCTGCTTGATTATGACAAGCAACCGGCTGACATCAAAGCCATCACCGATCCGATGGTGGCCGCTTATGCCTCGCCGCGAGACTATTTTGTGAAACGACTGGCCGAAGGCGTGTCCACCCTGGCCGCGGCCTTTAATCCGAAACCAGTTATTGTGCGACTGTCTGATTTTAAATCCAACGAATATGCCAACCTCATCGGCGGCAGCGCTTATGAACCGGATGAGGAAAACCCGATGCTCGGATTTCGCGGCGCTTCACGCTATTTGGATGATTCTTTTGTGGATTGCTTTGAAATGGAATGTGAGGCTTTAAAATACATCCGTGATGAGATGGGACTGACCAATGTTTGGGCGATGGTACCGTTTGTCCGAACCGTGGAAGAAGGACAGGCTGTGGTCGATTTAATGGCCAAATTCGGCCTGAAACAGGGTGAAAATGATCTGAAAATTATTATGATGTGTGAATTACCCTCCAATGCCTTGTTAGCCGATGAATTTTTAGATATTTTTGACGGCTTTTCCATTGGCTCCAACGACATGACCCAATTAACTTTGGGGCTTGATCGTGATTCAGGGGTGATTGCGCATTTATTTGACGAACGCGATCCGGCGGTTAAAAAATTACTGTCCATGGCCATCCAGGCCTGTAAAAAACGCGGTAAATACATCGGTATATGCGGCCAGGGACCCTCAGACCACCCCGACTTGGCCCAGTGGCTGATGGACGAAGGCATCGAAAGCGTATCATTAAACCCCGATACCGTGGTCGAAACCTGGCTGAAACTGGCGAAATAATCCAAGAATTGACGCCCAATTCCGGCGTCTTTATCTCAAACCACCTCGACGTGCTCGGGCTTGCCCAGCAGCCCTTTTGCATATGAGGTCTTTGCAGCGAGATAAAATCTTGTTATAGATTATAAAGCTCTAAAGATTCTCATTGGTTGCTGGGCTTGACCCGGGCACCCATC
>CAZWVE010000263.1:0-2713 GCA_964636925.1 uncultured Marinicella sp. | reverse complement strand
TGGGGGTAATATTTTTTGATACATAGTAAATTAATGGTTAATTAAGTCGGTGATTTTGTTAGAATCATTCGTTTTAAATAAATGAGACATCCCTATGGTTAATAAAAGCCTTATCACCGTGTTGTTATTGTTGATGAATTTTATGGTGGTTGCCGACAGTATGCAAGGACAACCCGCTCCGGTCTTTAATTTAAAAGACCAAAACGGTCAAGCGCATCAATTGGCGGATTATCAGGGGCAATGGCTGGTGCTGTATTTTTACCCCAAAGATGGCACCTCCGGCTGTACTGTTGAGGCCAATGCATTTAAAGACAACTACGAAAAACTGCAAGCCATGAACACTGAGGTTCTGGGCATATCGCTGGATGATGCCGAATCCCATCGCCAGTTTATTGCTGAGCATAACTTACCTTTTAATTTACTGGTGGACAGTGATAAGGTCATGTCACGGGCTTATGGTGTCGATGGCGGTGCCGCTTTTTTCAGTTATGCCAAACGTCAGACCTTTATTGTTAATCCGGACGGTATCATTGTGAAACATTTTCAAGAGGTGGATCCCGACACCCATGTACAAGAAGTTTTAACGGCCTTAACTGAATTACAAACCGATAATAAAACGACTCATGAGGGTCAGCCTGTGGTCACTGAAGTGATTGCCGGTGCATCTGTGTACGGTGCCACTTGGCCACAAGATGAGGCATATGCCTATCAACTGGCCAACGTATTGGCGTCACCGGAACGCTATACCGATGCCAATTTTGTCATAGGCGGGCGTATTACCCGTGTTTGTCAATCCATGGGGTGTTGGATGGTACTTAGTGATGGTGATGAGTTCGCCCGGGTTGATTTTGATAACCACAGTTTTTTTATTCCGAAAGACAGTCAGGGACAGGCGCAGGTTTATGGTCACTTGAAATTGGTTCAGGACAGTGACGAAAAACGGGCTCATCTAACCGCGGAAGGGGCCGGTGAATTGCCACCTGAACGTTATGAAATTGTGGCTTATGCCGTCAAAATAAACAACTAAATAAAAGGACTTTACTTATGTTGGGTGTTTTTGGAATTTTACTGTCGCTGGGCTTATTGATGTACCTGGCATACCGCGGTATCAGTGTTATTATTTTGGCGCCGATTTTGGCCATGTTGGCCGTTGTTTTAGCGGGTGAGGGCGCACAGATGCTGGGTATTTACACCCAGGTATTTATGGTCAAACTGGGTGGTTTTGCCATTAAATATTTTCCGATATTTTTACTTGGGGCGATTTTTGGTAAATTAATGGAAGATTCCGGTTCCGCCAAATCCATTGCCCAAACCATCATAAAAAAACTGGGGCAACATCATTCGGTGTTTGCCATCGTCGCCTCATGCGGCTTATTAACTTATGGCGGTGTTTCCGTCTTTGTGGTGGCGTTCGCTGTGTACCCGCTGGCGGCGGCTTTATTTAAAGAAGCCGATATGCCCAAACGCTTTGTACCGGCAGCCATTGCGTTGGGTGCATTTACTTTTAGTATGACCGCGTTACCGGGTACTTCGCAAATCCATAATATCATTCCCACCAGTTATTTTGGTACGGACATGTATGCCGCACCGGCGATTGGTTTAATCGCAGGATTCGCCATTATGTTTACCGGAATCTGGTGGATTAAACGGCGGGTACATAAATTTAAGGCCGAGGGTTACGGTGAAAATCATCACATGGAACCGGTCATTGATCACGAACTGGAACAGCGGTTACCCTCTATATGGATTGCGCTGATTCCGGTATTGATTGTCGTTTTATCCAATTTCATCTTACAAAAATACGTTATTCCGGGCTGGAACACGGATTATTTGAACAGTGAAAAATTTGGTTTTATCAATCCCGATAAACTGGTCTCTATCTGGTCCATGATCATGGCCTTAATTATGGCGGTATTGGCTGTCATAGCGCTTAACTGGAATCGCATTCGTCATGTCAATACCAGCCTAACAAAAGGTGCCATCGGCTCAATGTTGCCGACTTTTAATACCGCTTCAGAAGTCGGTTACGGTGCCACTATCGCTTCCTTAGCGGCTTTTACTCTGGTGAAAGAGGCCGTCATTAATATTTCCCCGAATAACCCGCTAATTTCAGAAGTGGTTGCGGTTAATGTCCTGGCCGGTATCACCGGTTCGGCATCCGGCGGCTTGACCATTGCCTTAGAGGCTTTGGGCAGTTCTTATGCAGAAATGGCTGCTCAGTTTGGCATTAATCCAGAATGGATGCATCGCCTGGCTTCAATGGCTTCAGGGGGTTTTGATTCATTGCCGCATAATGGTGCGGTGATTACCTTGTTAACCATTTGTGGTTTAACCCATAAAACCTCGTATAAAGACATTGCCATGGTGTCTCTGGCCATTCCGGTGACAATCACTGCTTTAACCGTGGCAGTGTTAAGTGTGTTGTTTGTCTGATGATAGAGCGAGGATGAATTATCGTGAAGGCACAAAAAAAGCGGACCGAAGTCCGCTTTTTTTATAGTTTGTTTCCTATTTAATTATAAGGGAACAATGTTTTCGGCCTGTGGGCCTTTTTGACCTTGGGTAACGTTGAATTCAACTTGCTGGCCTTCTTTCAATGTGCGAAAGCCGTCACCATCATTAGAAATGGCGCTGTAATGTGCGAACACATCTGAACCAGACTCTTGTTGAATAAAACCAAAACCTTTTGACTCGTCAAACCACTTGACGGTAC
>CAZWVE010000262.1:0-2716 GCA_964636925.1 uncultured Marinicella sp. | reverse complement strand
CGGGTTTATCTTTCAGGATAATTTCACGGAGTTCACAGCGATAGTCACTGACGGCGATGGCCATGCGCGCGCGCATGGCGTAGGGGCAACGGCGAAAGCTGTATAAAACAGGTAAGTTCTGGTTACTCATAAATGCTTAAATGATGGATTGAACGCGGCCGACTTCACCACTGGTGAGTTCGACCTTAATGCCATGGGGGTGTGATGGTGATTTGGTTAATACGCGTTTGACCGTGCCTTCGGTGAGTTCACCGCTGCGTTGGTGGTGTTTTTGTACGATACTGACTTCGGTACCGGGTTGGATGTCTTTTCTAAGTGGTTTTTGCATACCCCGTATTGTAACAAAAATTACCAGGGAATGGTTTTACCGGCGTAATCCAAAAACAGGGCTTCTTTGTGTGTATGTCGCTGGTTTTTTTCGATTTGTTCAAACAGCATGGTGGCCGTTTCATCGGCGCTTTGTAGTTGGCTTTTGGGCAATCGTTTCTGGAAAGGTTTGGATAAAGGTGTGTCGGTGGTGCCCGGATGAAGAAGCATAAATTTTATCTGCGGATGTTTTCGGGCCCATTCAATGCTGAGGGTTTTGATGCCCATATTTAAGGCTGCTTTACTCATGCGGTAGGCATACCAGCCACCCAGGTGATTGTCTTCGATACTGCCGATGCGGGCAGAAATGGACACCGCTAAGCCATGCTCAGCGTGGACGAGCAACTTTTCGGCCTGTTTTAAAGCCAGTAAATGGCCCACGGCGTTGACTTGATAGCTGTGCAAAAGATTATTCTGATTAACCTGTTGCAGAGATTTTTCAGGTTGATAATCGGTGTTATGCAATACGCCGGCACAGTTAATAATCCAATCAAGGTAATCAACTTGTTGTTCAATATAATCAAAAGCCGCTGAGATAGATTCCGCCTGACTTAAATCACAGTTGATATGAAATAGGCCCTCCGAAACATTCTCCGGTTCATCAAACCGCCGTGATGTGATAAAGAGGTTATTTGCGATGCGTGACATTTGAGTCGCCAATGCCTGGCCAATACCCTGGGCACCGCCAATGATTAAAATATTTTTCATAGTGCGGCTTTCAGTCCCTCTTGAATACTTGGATGTTTAAAGCGAAAACCGGCGTTTTGCAGTTTGTCAGGCACAACATGGGCGTCGGCCAGTAACAGTTCATCGGCCAGGTCTTTAAAGATTAAGCGAGCCATCACTTCAGGCATGGGCAGAAAAGCCGGACGATGGAGTTGTTTGGCTAAGGTTTTGGTGAATGTTCTATTGGTGACGGCGTTGGGCGCGGTAATATTGACCGGACCGGTCATGGGCTTTTGCAATAGAAATTGAATGGCACGACTCACATCGTCTAAACTCACCCAGGAATACATTTGCTCACCGGAGCCGATGCGACCACCCAAACCCAGTTTAAAGGGCAACAACATGTTTTTTAAGGCACCGCCGGAGCGGTCTAACATTAAACCAAAGCGCAGGTTTGTGACCTGGGTTTGTGGACTTTGTAATTGTTGGGCGCTGGCTTCCCAATGGTGTGATAAGTCAGCGACAAAATTATCACCGGCGGGGCTTTTTTCAGTCAGTTTTTCGCCGGGTCGATGGCCATAATAGCCAATGGCTGAGGCACATAGAAATAATTCAGGTTGTTGTGGCTGACTTTTTATGGTGTTGACCAAGTCATTGGTGCCGTGAATGCGACTGTCAAAAATAAGCTTTTTATAGGCATCAGTCCAGCGTTTATCGGCAATACCGGCACCGGCCAGATGAATCACCGCATAGGGTGCTTTAATCTCATATTTTGCTAAGGCTTGTTGGTAATTCCAGCTGGGTCGGTGCGGATCTGATTTGTCACGTTGCAACGCCACCGGCTGATAGTCTGCCGATAAATCAGCCATCAGTTGTTGCCCCAGCATACCGGAAGCGCCGGTGATAAAAATGACATGTTTTGAATTATTTGCCATGATTTTTTATATGAAAAATTTCATCATAACAAATGGACTATGAAAAAATTGTCAACCCGATGGTGTTTTACACATTAACCGGCCATTTGTAAAACCATCAGAACCCCGATGACACTAATGATGGCACCGGTTAATTTTCTGCGGTTCATGTCTTCTTTGAGCAATAACCAGCCTAAAATAAAGATAAATACAGCTGCAGTTTCATTCAGTATTGATGCGATTGAGGCATCGGTGTATTTATAACCGGCAACCCAGACCATGGTGGATAGGTACTGGCCCAAAAATGCACCGATTAATAACCACCATTTACCTTGATTGCGCCAGACAGATAATGGATTTAAACTGCGGTTT
Organism: uncultured Marinicella sp.; assembly: GCA_964636925.1. Classification (GTDB taxonomy): domain Bacteria; phylum Pseudomonadota; class Gammaproteobacteria; order Xanthomonadales; family Marinicellaceae; genus Marinicella. Next base: position 398 of record CAZWVE010000262.1, on the reverse strand, counting down.
AAGAGGGCGTTAAAAATCAGCATGGTGGCTAAACCACCAATGGTTCGGATAAAAATAATCCAGAAAAAAGGTAGTTCCGTGGTGATGGGCTTCACAATGACAATGCCTAAAGCCGTGCAAAAGACAGCCATGGCAGCAAACACAAAGCCAATTATTGGCGGATGCGCGATGGCCAATGATTTTTTGCGTAAGCTAATAACTGCGACACCAACCATAACCAGTATCATGCCAAAGATTTGCCAGCCATTCAAACGTTCACTTAAGTAGAAGAAAGAGATAAATACAACAAATGGGCTGTACAGAGATCCGGTGATGCCGGTGAGGCCTGCGCCAATTAATTGTAAAGCGCGCAAATAAAACATATCCGCCAGCATAATCCCGAAAAAGCCACTGATTAG
>CAZWVE010000261.1:0-2721 GCA_964636925.1 uncultured Marinicella sp. | reverse complement strand
TAAATACTTGATGAACAATAAACAATGGAACGAACAACTGGAAAACCAATTACTGGAAACCTGTAAAAAAGAAGTGAATGAAGCCGTGGATGAATATTTAAGTACCGGCAACCCCGGTGTGGCTTCAATGTTTGATTATATGTTTGCCGATATGCCGCATACCTTAGAAGCGCAGAAACAATATGCCTTAAATTTAGAGGAGAAGTCAAATGGCTAAAGTGACTTTAGTGGAAGCTGTTACCATGGCGATGGACTATGAACTCGGTCATGATAAAGACGTTGTCATTATGGGCGAGGATGTCGGTATCAACGGCGGTGTTTTTCGTGCCACCAAAGGTCTGGCGCAGAAATATGGCGAGGATCGGGTAATCGACACGCCTTTGGCTGAAGCCATGATTGCCGGGATGGCGGTGGGTATGGCTACCCAGGGCATGAAGCCGGTTGCCGAAGCCCAATTTATGGGTTTTATCTATCCCATGGTGGAACATATTGTTTGTCATGCCGCCCGTATGCGTAACCGAACCCGTGGCCGATTGACCTGTCCATTGGTTATTCGTGCGCCGTACGGTGGCGGCATTCATGCCCCTGAGCACCATTCAGAAAGTACGGAAGCCATGTTTGCGCATATTCCGGGTTTACGGGTGGTCATTCCCTCCTCCCCAACCCGTGCCTACGGCCTGTTATTGGCTGCCATTCGCAGCCCCGATCCGGTCATCTTTTTAGAGCCCAAACGTATTTATCATTGGAGTAAAGAAGAAGTCGAAAATGACGGCGAAGAGTATCCATTGGATATGTGTTATGTTATCCGCGAAGGTGAAGACGTGACCTTGGTGACCTGGGGCGCAATGATGAAAGAAACCCTGGAAGCTGCAGATAAACTGGCGGAACAGGGAATTTCAGCCGAAGTTATTGATGTCGCCACGGTCAGCCCGCTTGATATGGACACCATCGCAGAATCGGTGGCCAAAACCGGACGTTGTGTGATTGTCCAGGAAGCCGCCCGTCATTGCAGTTTATCCTCTGAAATTGCCGCCAATTTAGCCGATCAGGGCTTATACGATTTGCATGCCCCGGTGAAGCGGGTAACCGGCTACGATGTTATCATGCCGTTGTTTAAGATGGAGAAAAAATATATGCCGACCACTGATCGGATTCTAAGAGCAGTTAACCAAGTATTGGAGGTTTCATGAGTATTTTTAAATTACCCGATTTAGGTGAAGGTTTACCGGACGCAGAAATTGTCGAATGGCATGTCAAGGTCGGTGATGAAGTCAAAGAAGATCAGCCCATGGTATCCATGGAAACCGCCAAAGCGGTGGTTGATGTCCCGGTTCCCCATGACGGTGTTGTGAAAAAACTGTATGGCGAGCCCGGAGATGTTATTGATACCGGTGCACCATTAATTGAATTTGAGGGCGCTCAGAGCGAACAACAGTCAGATGAGCAAACAGAATCGGATGAAGCTGATTCGCCGAGCAAATTACGTGCAGAAGCAGAACAGGTACTCATGGATTTGGACGAAGAAGAACATGCCAATACTGAGCAAACCTCAGCTGCTGAAGAAAAACAAGGTACCGTGGTGGGTCAAATGGAAACCTCAGATACGGTGCAGGACAGCATGACCGATATTGGCGGCAAAAAGGCGGCCCCGGCTGTGCGCGCTTTAGCGAAAAAACTAAACGTTGATTTAAGCCAGGTTGACGCCACCGGCACCGGTGGTGTGATTCGCCCGAGTGATGTTAAAAAAGCCGCCCAGTCAGGACAGGCACAAGCCTCAGCAACTCCGACAGCACCGAAATCTGAATCAAGGCCTGCGACAGCTGCAAGTAATCGTAAAGCCCAGCCTGCGCCATCTAAACCAAGCACGCCCAAAGCCCAAGCCGATGACCAATGGCAACAGGTCAAAGGTTCGCGTCGCACCATGGCCCGGGTGATGCAAAATGCCCATGCCACCATCGTGCCCACCAGCATTATGGATGATGCCGATATTCATGCCTGGCCGGCCGGTCAGGATATCACCGGCCGGTTAATTCGTTCACTGGTGGTCGCGGCTCAAGCCGAACCGGCACTCAATGCCTGGTTTGACGGTGACAAATTAGCGCGCAGAATTATTTCGCATGTGGATATTGGTATTGCCGTGGACACTGAAGACGGTTTGTTCGTACCGACCATGCGCAATTGTGAAACCTTAACGCCACAGCAGGTACGCGAAGAAATGAATGTCATTAAGGAACAGGTAAAAAGCCGCAGCATTCCGCCTGAATCCATGAAGGACTACACCTTAATGCTGTCCAATTTCGGCGTATATGCCGGGCGCTATGCCACACCCATCATCACACCACCGTGCGTAGCCATTGTCGCTGCCGGAAAATTACGCCATGAAGTGGTCCCTGTGATGGGCGGTATGGAAGCGCATCGCACCATTCCTTTGTCACTGACTTTTGACCACCGTGCAGTGACCGGTGGCGAAGCCGCCCGATTCCTGGCGGCCATGATTAAGGATTTACAAAAACCGCAGTAATCACCATTAATTTTTCGTTAAATCAAGCCCAATCAGTTTTTGATTGGGCTTTTTTTGTCGCATTTAATTAAAAACCACACCGAAAAATCATGCTATTATGACATCCGGTCATTTTAATAATGACCCACAAAGTATCTAAATAATTTCTGGAGAAAATAACATGAAAAACAAATCAACTGACCTGAATTTAGCGATTGCCG
>CAZWVE010000260.1:1338-2725 GCA_964636925.1 uncultured Marinicella sp. | reverse complement strand
TAAAGGCAATGGAATCTGATTTAAAGAAGTCATTCGGTCCAAATAGTTTAGTGGTTGTAAATTGTAACTGGGACATTTTGTGTCGTTCCCAACCGCGAATATATTCCTGCGGGCCGTAATCACCCAATTGAGAAACAAAGCGATTATACGGTGCTTCAATCAACGGATTAAGCGGTGACAGAGCTGCAAACAAAACTTCTACATCATCCAATTGCAAAGGCACATTATCACGGTAGGATAGTTCTCCCTGTAAGGCCCAACCAATATTGGGGATAACCGTATTAAAGCTGATACCGTAGAGATTAATGTCCTCGGGATATTCTGTAAAATAGGCACCTGAATTGGGTGTTGACGGGCTGGTACCGCGATCCGGATCACCCAGCGATATACCACTGATTAGCGGCAACCTTGAATGGTAGTTTAAATAATAAAAACCGAACTCAGTATTGTTTAAGGGCTCGGAAAAATATTTAAATGAAATGCCGTACTGGCCATCATCGCTGGCACCGGCAACATTTTTACGTTGAATGGAAAAGTCTCTGGTTTGAGCCGCCAAAGCTTCCGCACCCGGAATGGACTGTAAATAAGGTAACAATGAGTATTCAGGGATAATACCAAAACCCAGCGCCACATATTCACCACCGGGGGTGGCAAAATCATTGGTGCCAAAATAAGTGCCCGCTGGATCGGGATCGGTTTGTTCAAATTCAAACAAATAAACCGCTTCCATCGATAAATTGTCGGTCAGACTGGTTGAAAAGGTAATCATATCGATGGGCAAAAAGGCTTCTTTCAGTTCAGCACCGGCCACCCGGATTTTTGAGACGTCAATCGGATTAATAACATTTATGCCCTGTTGGATAAATGTTGATTCACCCCAACTGACCACCTGACGGCCTAATCGTACCGAAGCATATTGATTACCGATATTAAAATCTTTATAGACATAGGCATCCAACAATCGGAAGTTCTCACCGACAAACTCTCTGGCTGTGGGTGATAAGTCTTCACGGTCGGCATTTTCAAAGTCATAAAAATAGTTAATCCGGAAAAAACCACCCCAGGTATCATAGGAAAAGGCGATGTCACTGGTAAGTTTAATGGCGTTAGAAAATAAATCACCATCATCGTAATTTAAATTTCCGTCATCTGAGTTAATCGACCATCGGCCTGGCGCAGCGATACGCTCTTCCAGGGTACTGGGTTGACCGGTAGCGAGATTAACACCGACAAAGGGGTTTAAGTTTGATTTACCCACCAGGCGATCATCACGCTCTTGCACCCGCACGGATGCGCCGTAAGAAATGGTGGTGTCGATACTAAACGTTAAGTCACCCTTGTACCAGGTCTTCGCCATACCGCCGGATGAGACCGATAAGGCAGCCAT
>CAZWVE010000260.1:0-1328 GCA_964636925.1 uncultured Marinicella sp. | reverse complement strand
CAGTTGTTTATTGTGAGTCATCGTTGTTGCTCCACACTTTTTAATTTGATTAATCATAGCGGTCTCCTTATTGCACCACACTGGTGTCATTAATATTCACCGTAGTGCCTTTTGTTGCCTGGAAAGCCGCCAATTGTCTCTGCATTTCAATGGTCGCCGCTAAAGACGCCGCCGGAGATAATAAACTACCGTGATCTCCTTCAATAAATCGAACAGCACCGTCGATACCCGCGGCATCAAAAGCAGATTCAGAATATGAAGTCAGCCCCATCACCGCAATGAGCGGCTCGGTACCGGATAAAGGTGCATTCGGTACGGTATTGGTAATTACCTGATCACCAATAATTTCATGGAGCAAGACATTGTTCACTAAGCTGGCATTAGCGCCATGATTAATGGGGTCAGCCGAATCAATCACTGTTTGTGTTGCCAGTATAAATAGGTTAAATGCCGTGGTGCCTTGTTCAACACCGGCCGCACTTAAACCGGCAATAATTCTTGGCCCGAAAGTCGGTGAACCCAATAACATATTAGCGATGCCACCGCCGGGTGCCGATAACACAGCGCTGTCCACATCCGGGTTAAAGGCCAGGTAATCAATACCGGTCATGGCGCCCAGGGACTGTCCCGCAAAACTCACCTGACTGCTGTCAAAGTCACCAGCCTGATCACCGTCAATATCCATCAATGGTAAGTTCGCAGTTAAAGTAAATAAATCAGCCACACCCTGACGCACATTATCTCGTGAAACCAGTAAGTTCTGGAGATTAATAAAATGAGCACCGGAGGAATCAAATACGCCATCAGAGCCTGGCGCTCCGGTTGCATTATCGATGTAATCGACATTAAATGTTCGCTCCATGGCCGCTGCGCCAAAAGGTGTATTGCCTATATAAAAACCATTGGCAGGATCAGTGATGCCATGCAGCGGTAAATCAATGGCCACCACGGCATAACCAATCGAAGCCATGGTTTCTGCCAGCGCCAACATATCTGTGCGGTTACGGGTAATACCATGCTGGAATATCATCACCGGCCAGCCGGAGGCAGGCTTACTGATACCTGAATTGGCATTGGGTACCGTCATTAGTACCGGAATTTGTTGCATGGAATTAGCCACTGGCACCGGGTTGGCAAAGGTCACATGCTGTGAGCTCGGATCTAACCCAAACGCATCAAATGGCGGTACATAGCCACCGGGTGCGGCTTGCCAAAAGGTATTCAAGGGGGCGATTGGATTGGCCTGCGATGGCGCACCCAGATAATAAGGCGTGGCCATCACACCGATATAAATGTCGGCAATGCCGGCGCCGTTAATGGGGGGTATG
>CAZWVE010000259.1:0-2735 GCA_964636925.1 uncultured Marinicella sp. | reverse complement strand
GTGTGGTCTACAGAGGATTAAGTCTTTTTAGAGGGGAAAATCCCTAGAACCCCATTGTGATACTTGGTAATCATTCCCCCCACGAAATTTATTGCCATTAACTGAAGTAATAGCACGTTTTAACTGATGGTATGCTTCACCTCTGTTCAAGGCTTGCTGGACGTAATGACGCAACGTTGAATTATCAACATACTCCAAAACATAAATAGATTTAATTAAACGGTCGTACTCATGCAATGCTGACAATCTTCGGCTCTTGCCGTTACTCAACTTTCTAATGATTGTGCTTTGAGTGGTGGTTTTACGACTCAATGAACAAACAATATGCTGAATATTGTCCCATTCTTCAGCAATTAGCTTATGATTAATATCTTTCTTTAATTGAATACGGCCTCCGTTCTCTTCAGTCACTTCAAATAGCTCAAAAAACACCTTTTTCATTTTCGCGTATCGAGGGGCGAATGTGTAACCAAAGAAATCTAATATAGCGAAGTTAACATTATTGGTACCATGCGTATCGGTCGATAAGGTATTAGGCTGTATATCTGAAGAGTTGTTATAGAGTAAGTCAAAAGCAAAGTGACCTTCATATTCGTTAGCGCCAATGACTTGCGTACTCACCGGAACATGATTAGAAACCAATGTTAATGCTGAAACACCTTTACCTTTGGAGAAATACTTAGACGAATACCGAGCCTTAAACGTATTTATGCGACACTCAAATTTTTGACCATCAATGCTTGAAAACAACTGATTATCGTCCACATGGTAATAGGCAAATATTGGCAACGTGGCTATAGCATTAGAAACCTGATCATTAGACGTTTTGAGTGTTTCATATCTGACATAACTATCATCTACACTGCGTAATTTACCCATTGAACGGTCAGAGATATTCGCCATTTTATATAGGCCGTAATTGGTGCCGTTTGCCAATATACAGGCGATCAGATCTTCTTTATTTACTGGTGATTTTTCTTTAGTTGCTGATATGTGTGTAAATGAATTTAAGTAACCTGTCTTTTGATCAACAAACAACATGAGTTCAACGATACCCATGTGTTGAATTTGATTGTAGAGCGGGTTTTCAATTGTTTGTTGCCAACGGCTGTTAGGAATTGACCACTTGAGTTCGGCTTTGCCAGGAATAAACTCAACATACTTATTATCACCACTAAAGATATGCTCGCTTGCTTCCTTCAGCTTAACTTCTAATTGTTGGCTCTTATCTGCGAGTGTTTGGTTAATCGGTGTTGCCAGCTTATCAAGGCCAGTGTTTTCAATGATTGTCTCTTTTTGCTGCCATTCTTTAGGTTGTATAAGATCTGACGTTAAACTACGGTTATTAACGCTTTCTTTCACCGTTAAGCTATTACTGTGAAATAATTGTTCGGCTTTACGATAAAGGAAATACTCAAATCGATTAGCAATTAATTTGGTATTTTCTCCCTCTAAATACTCTCGGTCATGTTTAGGTACCACATCGATGTTAATGGTTTGGATAGCCTTTAATTCACTAAGTTCAGAATGTGCCATAACATACTGCTCATGGAGTTCATCCTTTAAATGAATGAACTCAATATCGATAGACATAAATAATGAGCGGATAAGTTTTTTAATTTTACTGGATTGTTTATCAATAAATTGCCATTCGTACTGACGGCCATCAAAGTCGTTATTATCTAAGTGATCACTTAACAGTTTAATACTGTCAGCAGGGATCAATTCAAAGGCTTTTTTACGTACATCACCAAAGCTTAAATCATCGTCCATATCGGTATCGATGAAGTACTTTAATAAACTACCAGCGGATTTTAATTTGGTTCTTACAATGGTTACATCTTCAACAATACGCTGCTTTGCATAGCCTTTAGCTGATTCGGTTAACTTCCTTACCAAGTAAATAAATGCAGCAACAAGATTGTCGTTAGTCTCTCGGTACCTGAAGAACAAGTAACAAACGAGATATAAAATAGTTTGGCTATCTGCGTGTCTTCTAAGCTTATAAACGGACTTGTGCTTTACCAGTGAAGCATAGTATTCAAGATTTTTAGGTGATAGCTCCAGTTCAGCAATCAGTGACTTAATTTCTGGATAAAGCGAGCGTATAATTTTATGCGTCTTCAGCTCTTGGGTGATTTGGCTCGTTGAAAAGTCCTTAGCCATTTTCTTTAACTTGGCTAAGTCAGAAAAGGTATTATTTGACTCAAGTAATTTAAGTAATGTTTTTCTGGTACCTGAAGACAAACTATCAAGCAGCACCATTTCAATTCGGTTACGCTCATTTGATAATACCGTAGAAATAGTGTCTTGCAGCGTTGTATAACCAGCTAGCGCTATTCTGTTTTGACCAAAATAAGCAATACATTCATCAAAAACATACCTTGGTTCAAGGTTGATTTTTACAACATCGTTAAGCCTTTTTAATAGCGGCTCTTTATCTAACTTGCTTTGGTATGCTGTAAACCCTGTATATTTTAATAACTTATTAATCAGCTTAGTTTTTGTTGTTGGTGATAAATCCTCAAGAGACATATCTTTATCGCTGAAATACTTGGATCTTACATAATCTAAATCATTACTGACTTGAGTAAATGAGAAATTAAATACTATTGGCCGTGACCTAAAGTAACCAAGCAGTAAGATAAAATACACTCTGGTTTCAATACGTCTTAATTCGTTGACGAGCCTTTGAGTTTCACTATCTAACGAAAAATAATCATCACGATCTTTAC
>CAZWVE010000258.1:0-2746 GCA_964636925.1 uncultured Marinicella sp. | reverse complement strand
AGAGCAAAAAGCAAAAACAACGACGCTGGCTAAAAATGAGCTGCGCCGTCAGGGTATTCAGGTTAAAAAGATTTATAAAAAGCGTAAATCTTTATTCAGCAGCGGCAAGTCTATTAAGGCCCAGGATATCGCGTTGTTCTCGCGGCAGTTAGCGACCATGATGGAATCCGGGGTGCCGATGGTACAAGCCTTTGAAATTATTGAAGGTGGTCAGTCGAATCCGCGCATGGCCAAGTTAGTCGGTGAAGTGAAAACCGAAATTCAGTCCGGTTCATCCTTGTCAGAATCTTTGGGTAAGCATCCGGTATACTTTGATGAATTATATTGTAATCTGGTGGCTGCCGGTGAAAAGGCCGGTGTTTTGGATGAGCTGCTGGATACCATTGCCACCTACAAGGAACGCACCGAAGAAATTAAGGGCAAGATTAAAAAAGCGATGTTTTATCCGGCAGCTGTATTATTTGTGGCCATTGGTGTAACCATTTTATTACTGGTTAAAGTGGTGCCGCAATTTCAGGATATGTTCACCAGTTTTGGGGCCGACTTACCGGGGTTAACTTTGATGGTGGTCGGAGCTTCTCACTGGATGCAGGCCAATTGGTGGAAATTTGTTTTGATTGTTGGTGGCATGATATTTGCCTTTATTTATTTTAAAAAACGTTCCCTCAAGTTTGCCCACGCTCTGGACCGACTGGCCTTAAAAATCCCCATTGTCGGCGGCATTTTGTATGACGCTGCTGTGGCACGCTTTTCCAGAACATTAGCCACAACCTTTGCCGCGGGTGTGCCATTGGTTGAGGGCTTACAAACTGTTTCAGGGGCTGTTGGTAATGTTGTATTCAGAGATGCGGTGTTAGAAATTAAAGAAGACGTGTCCACAGGTCACCAGTTGCAACTGGCCATGAGTCAAACCAATGTCTTTCCACATATGGTTATTCAGATGGCTTCAATTGGCGAGGAGTCAGGTAACTTGGATCAGATGTTGGCTAAAGTGGCTGATTACTATGAACAAGAAGTATCTAATGCGGTGGATGCCCTGAGCAGCTTGTTGGAACCCATTATTATGGTATTGGTCGGTGGTTTGGTGGGTGTTATGGTGGTCGCCATGTATTTACCCATCTTTAAAATGGCATCGGTCTTTTAATGCTGTCCAATGTCGCCCAGGCACTGACCGAACATCCTTTATTGTTTGTTGCCTTTGCCCTATTTGCCGGCTTAATAGTCGGTAGTTTTTTGAATGTGGTCATTTACCGTTTGCCGCCCATTTTGTATTATGGATGGAAAAAAGATTGTGCAGAATTAAACAATCAGCCATTCACACAAAAACCACCCCCCGGTATTGGCTTTGATCGTTCGTATTGCCCGAAATGTAAAAAGAAGCTATCGGCCTGGCATAATATTCCTGTTTTCAGTTATCTGTTTTTACGAGGTCGTTGTTATTTTTGTCATAAATCCATTGCCATACGATATCCTCTGGTGGAGACATTAACAGGCTTGTTAACAGGGTTTCTGGCTTATCATTACGGCTGGGGCTTGCCTTTTGTGGCGGCTTCAATACTGATGTTTTTTTTAATTGCCATTACATATATTGACTTAGATACTTTTTTAATTCCTGATCAACTCAGTCTGTCACTGTTGTGGTTGGGTTTGTTTTTGAGCTTATTTGACGTGTTTGTATCACCCCAACAAGCCATTATCGGTGCTTTGGCGGGTTATCTTTCCCTCTGGTTGCTTTTTCATGTCTTTAAATTGCTGACAGGAAAAGAAGGCATGGGTTACGGTGACTTTAAGCTGCTGGCGGCCGGTGGTGCCTGGTTAGGTTATGAGATGTTAATTATGGTATTAATCTTAGCTTCTGTCAGTGGCTTGGTGATTGCTCTCATTCAAAAAATAGCTAAACAAGGTGAAGCCAAAATTCCTTTTGGTCCTTATTTGTCGATGGGAATATTTTTGAGTTTGCTGTACGGTGATACCTTACTCAATTGGTACCTGCCTTAATGAATCAACTGGTGGTGGCATTAACCGGTGGTATCGCTTCGGGTAAAACCCAGGTGTCCAATACCTTAACCGACTTAGGAAGTGCCGTTATTGATGCGGATAAAGTAGCACGTGAAGTGGTGGTGAAAGAATCGGCGGGGTGGCAGGCCATTGTGAAACGTTTCGGTTCGGAGATATTGCACCGGGATGGTGAAATTAATCGTCGAACTCTAAGAAAAAAAGTCTTTCATGATTCTCAGGCGCTGGCAGATTTAAATGCCATTACGCACCCCCTCATTACCGCAGCCATAAAAACAGCCATTGAAAACACCCGTCATAACCTGATTGTGGTAGTTATTCCGCTGCTGACTGCGCAGAATCGGCAATCTTATTTTGACCGTGTTCTGGTGGTTGATGTGCATGAAGACAGGCAGCGTGAGCGTTTGCAGAAGCGGGATCAAATCGATACGCCCTTAACAGAAAAAATGATATCTGCTCAAATCAGCCGAGAACAAAGACTCAAGTTGGCTGATGATGTTATTAATAATCAGGGTTCGTTGCAAGACTTGAATCATTCAGTAACCTTAATGCATGGTTTTTATTGTCATTTATTGGCAAACCAAAGCGTAAAAAAATAATCAATATTATGTTTTATTCACTGTTACGCTTTCGGTTATAATGCCAACCCTCTCAGGGCCCGTAGCTCAGTTGGTTAGAGCAGTGGACTCATAATCCATTGGTCGTAGGTTCAAATCCTACCGGGCCCACC
>CAZWVE010000257.1:2402-2749 GCA_964636925.1 uncultured Marinicella sp. | reverse complement strand
ATCCTTTTTGGACCCATGACAACATCACGGTGACGCCGCATATATCAGCCCGCTCCGATGATAATCAGACGGCGGCGGTGATTGTGGATTATTATCGGGCCATCAGCGGGTAGAGGACAGAGGACGGATAACTGATAACTGATGCCCGTTATGTATCTGTTTTACGGGTTTTAGGCTTCGATTTGCCAGATATCGCTTAGTGGTGTGTAATTTAGTTCGCTGGTTAAGCGCTGGGTGTCGACTGTTTTTCCGGGGCTGTCATGGTGGCCGATTTCAGGGGCGGGCAGGCCGATGGATTGGGCCATTGTCGGGTAATATTCACCTTTCAAAGGATGTTCATTATGGCA
>CAZWVE010000257.1:1905-2392 GCA_964636925.1 uncultured Marinicella sp. | reverse complement strand
GGTGGTGCCGCTTATCTGTTGTTCATTCAGATGCTCGAAAACGCCGATGGCATCTTGTAAAGGCAGTAAATTCACCGGTGCTTTGGGTGAAGGGATCGCTTTGTTTTGGAAAAAACGCCCCGGGTGACGACCGGGGCCGATTAAACCGCCGCAGCGAATCACGGTTGCTTTTGGGTGCTTTTGCAGACATTGTTCAATCAAATACAGGGGATGGTCGGTTTTGATATCGGGGCTGTCTTCTCCATGGGTTTTTCCATCATTGGGGTAAACCGAGGTTGATGAAGTGAATAATACCGGTATGTCAGGGTGGTTTTTGAGTTGATTCATTAATTGCCGGTGGGCGTTCAAGTCTTTGCTGGTGGTGGCGATAATCAGGCAATCAATGTCAGCTAAGCACGCGAAGTCATCGCCCATGTTGTAAATTAAACAATCAAAGCCCTGCTGAATAAGTTCTTGTTGTTTGTCTTTATTGCGGGTGGTAAGGGTA
>CAZWVE010000257.1:0-1895 GCA_964636925.1 uncultured Marinicella sp. | reverse complement strand
TGATGCCAAGGTGTTTCATTTAGGTTTTCGGTAAAGTGACGCCGCGTTGGCCCTGGTATTTACCGGCGCGGTCTTTATAGGATACGGCACAGACTTCATCGGACTGGAAAAACAAAAATTGTGCCACGCCTTCACCGGCATAGATTTTTGCCGGCAGGGGTGTGGTGTTGGAAAACTCTAAGGTGACATGGCCTTCCCATTCGGGTTCCAGTGGCGTGACATTAACGATAATGCCGCAGCGGGCATAGGTGGATTTGCCCAGACATATGGTTAAGATGTCACGGGGTATTTTTAGATATTCGACGGTGCGTGCCAGACAAAAGGAATTGGGCGGAATAATGCAGACATCGGATTTAACGTCGACAAAGCTGTTTGAGTCAAAGTTTTTGGGGTCGACCACCGCCGAATTGATGTTGTGGAAAATTTTAAACTCATCGGCACAGCGGACATCATAACCATAGGATGAGGTGCCATAAGAAATGAGTCGTTCATTGTTGGCGTTTGTTTTGACTTGTTCGGGCTCAAAAGGACTGATTAAGTCATGTTCTTTGGCCATGCGGCGAATCCAGTGGTCTGATTTAATGCTCATAGTAATTACACAGTATTGAGTTTAAGGCTAAAGCCTGATTTAAGTAACAGCGGTTGCTTGGCTAAGTTTTGCGCTGTGCGTAAGGCAATCATTTGGCTTAAGTTCGCATGGGTTTTTTTCTTGCCCCAGACGGCCGCCGGTTTGCCGGTGTCCATGTTTTCTCGGATCTGGATATTGAGCGGCACCTGGCCGAGTAAGCCAATGTTAAATTCATCGGCCATTTTGGCACCACCGTGTTGCCCGAATACCGGTGTTTCATGGCCGCAGTTTTCACAGACAAAGGTGCTCATGTTTTCAATAACTCCGAGTACCGGAATGTCAACTTTATTGAACATGGCCAGAGCTTTTTGGGCATCGATGAGTGAAATATCCTGTGGTGTGGTGACGATAACAGCGGCAGTGACCGGAATTTTTTGGATCATGGTCAGCTGAATATCGCCGGTGCCCGGCGGTAAATCGATGATGAGATAATCCAAATCATGCCAGCGAGTGTCGCCAATTAATTGCATCAGTGCTTTGGTGACCATGGCACCACGCCAAATGGCCGGGTCCTTTTCATCTAAAATGTAGCCCAGAGACATGCTTTGGATGCCGTCTGCATCTACCGGGAGAAATGATTTATTGTCCGGTGTTTGTGGTTTTTCGTGGCGGCCCAGCATTTTCGGAATACTGGGGCCGTAAATATCGGCATCTAAGATACCAACCTGAGCGCCCAGTTGTTGTAAGCCTTTGGCCAGCATAACACTCATGGTGGATTTACCGACCCCGCCTTTACCCGAGGCCACAGCGATGATATTTTTAACGCCTTTGATAGGTTCGATGTCTTTTTTAACCTGGTGACTGCGAATACTTGTTTTGGCTTTAACTTTTTTTCGGTCTAATAATTGTGCCAATTCTTTTTGGTATTCTTTTTGATAGGGTTTAATGGGGAAACGAAATTCGATGTCTTTGTCGTTATCCATTAAAGCCACAGAAGCACCGAATTGTTGATCACTAATCGGGTCGTTAAGTTGGGTTATGTCAGTCATGGTTTGACTCCTTGGTTTTGGGGCGAACTTGATTAATCAATGATACAGTAGATGGGTCCAAATCAAGCTGTTTTAAAGAGCCACTCAAGGCATATTCCTGGATTGTGTGGGCCATCGATTTACCCAGTTCCACACCGGGTTGGTCAAAACAATTAATGTCCCAGATAACGGACTGGCTGTAAACCATGTGCTCATACATGGCCAGTAACTGCCCTATGGCGTTGGCATCCATGCGTTTTAACAGCAATGTGGTACTGGGTTTATTGCCCGGGCAGCCG
>CAZWVE010000256.1:0-2755 GCA_964636925.1 uncultured Marinicella sp. | reverse complement strand
TTGTGTCAAAAAATGATTGACCGTCATCCCCATGTTTTTGATGAAACGCACACCATAATCCGAGATGCCAAACAACAAACCGAAGTTTGGGAAAAGCAAAAAAACCAACATAAAAACAGTGTTTTTGATGGTATTGCAAAAACATTTCCGGAACTGTTAAAAGCCATGAAAATGCACAAAGCCGCCGCCACAATCGGTTTTGACTGGCCGGATATTGAACCGGTGTTTGATAAACTGGATGAAGAGAAGCAGGAGCTGTTAGATGCCATGGCAAACGGTAACCAGCATGACATCGAAGGTGAAGTGGGTGATTTATTGATGGTCTGTACCAGTCTGGCCCGGCATTTAAAGGTCGATCCACAACTGGCCATGCGCAAAGCCAACCAGCGTTTTGATGCACGATTTCGCATTGTCGAACAACTCGCCAAGCAAGAAAAACCTGATCAAGACAGTTATGATTTGGACTATTTAGATGATCTTTGGTTACGTGCAAAACAACAATTGGGTCAGGCCCAGTAACCATTAAAAAAGTGAAAACACCCCAAAACTCACTAATAATAAAACGCTTGAGTGAAATTATATGTGTGTTAGGGCTACTGGGCAGGCAGATTAAATTCAAAAACAGTATTTATTTGATTGCAATAACAGCCGCAACAGCTTGCGGGTATCTCATTGCTTTTAGAGTTGGTGTTGCATCAAGGCTTCCACAATACCTTGATTAGCCGGTGGCAGTTGTTGTTTGGATAAGTCTTCTACGGCACACCATTGCATGGCTTGTTGTTCATTGCTGTGTACCTGTGGTTGTTCAGCGTGTTCTTTAAAAATATGCAAACGCACGGCAAAGTCAGGGTATTGATAATCAAATTGCTGCCAAGCGCGGGCTTCATTTGGTTGATAAGCCAGTTCTTCCTGGATCTCGCGGATTAAAGCCTGTTCAGGTGATTCTCCGGATTCAATTTTACCACCCGGAAACTCCCAATAATCGGGGAGGTGGACGTCAGATCGGCGTTGCGTGAGTAGCACGCGGTTTTGGTGATTAATCAGCACCAAAACCGCGACTTCAATGTGTTTTAGTTCAGTTGGCCGTGGCATTTCTTATATTTTTTACCCGAGCCACAGGGGCACGGATCGTTGCGACCGACTTTTTCACCCTCTCTGACAAAGGTTTCGACCTTTTTATCGTTTTGTGCAGATGAATCGCCGGCACTCTGATGTTGATAAGTCACATTTTTGTTTTCCTGGTGCTCCATGGCTTCTACGTCTTCATCCTGACGCACTTTAACCCGGGCAATAATACGGATGGTCTCGTACTTGATGCGATCCAGTAAATCTTTGAACATTTCAAAAGATTCACGTTTGTATTCCTGCAAGGGCTGTTTCTGGGCATGGCTTCGTAAATTGACGCCATGACGCAGATGATCCATTTGTGCCAGGTGCTCTTTCCACTGTTGATCCAGGGTGTTGAGGTAAGCCGCTTTTTCGAACTGGCGCATAACATCATTACCTGTCATGGCTTCTTTTTCTTTAAAGAAGCGCTCAATGTGGCTGAGGATTTTATCGGTCAAGCCGTCATCGTTCAGATCCTCATCGCGCTCCAAAATACGCACGATATTAATGTCAATACCAAATTCTTTAGACAGTACCCGTTCCAGCGAGCCGATTTGCCATTGCTCTTCGACACTTTCCAGGGGTACGTATTGGCGTATCACATTATCAAAAACTTCTTCGCGGATATCGGCAATATAATCGCCAATATCATCCGATTCCAACAAGTCAGCCCGTTGTTGGTAAATGACCAAACGCTGGTCGTTGGCGACATCATCAAACTCGAGTAGATTTTTACGAATATCAAAGTTATGGGATTCGACTTTACGTTGCGCATTTTCGATGATACGGGTAATCCATTTATGCTCGATATATTCATCTTCTTTCATGCCAAATCGTTTCATGTTGTCCATCATGCGTGATTGGCCGAAGACGCGCATCAGATTGTCTTCCAGGGAAATATAAAAACGTGAAGAACCGGGGTCACCCTGACGACCGGCACGACCACGTAACTGATTATCAATCCGGCGAGATTCATGACGCTCTGTACCAATAATGCGCAAACCGCCATTGTCAATTACCTGCTGATGGCGCTTTTTCCAATCATCTTTGATTTTTTGAGCCTGTTCATCGGTTAAATTTTTATGAGATTCCAGCTCCATGGATAAGTTACCACCCAAGACAATATCGGTACCACGTCCGGCCATATTGGTGGCAATGGTCACGGCGCCGGGCAGACCGGCTTCGGCGACCACGTAGGCTTCGCGTTCATGTTGTTTGGCGTTCAAGACATTGTGCTTGATTTTGTGTTTATCCAGTTCACGGGAAATATGTTCAGAGACCTCAATGGAAGCGGTACCCACCAACACCGGTTGACCACGTTCATGGCAATCTTTGATATCCTCAATAATGGCATCAAATTTAGCTTTTTGACTGAAATAAACCAAATCACCCTGATCGTCACGAATCATGGGCTTGTGTGTGGGAATGACGATAACCTCTAAATTATAGATGCTTTGAAACTCATAAGCCTCGGTATCAGCGGTACCGGTCATGCCGGATAATTTTGGATACAATCTGAAATAATTCTGGAACGTAATCGAGGCCAGGGTTTGATTTTCTTTCTGAATGGGCACATTTTCCTTGGCTTCCACTGCCTGGTGTAAACCATCAGACCAACGACGGCCTTCCATGGTTCGTCCGGTGAATT
>CAZWVE010000255.1:0-2762 GCA_964636925.1 uncultured Marinicella sp. | reverse complement strand
CCCATAACCAGGATTTGGAAATACCGCACCTGGTCGATCGTGATATGCATGTTTTCGGTGTTCAGGTCATTACCGAATATCTGGATGAACGTTACCCGCATCCGCCCTTATTGCCGCCGGATCCCATGACCCGCGCCCGCTTACGTTTTACCGTGTATCGATTGGAGCAAGACTGGTTCTCTTATGTGGATGTTATTGAAAATAACACCGGTAAGAAAAAAACAGATGCCATTAAGGCGCTTACTGAAGAACTCATCGCCGCCGGGCCGTTATTTGCGCAACAAGCGTATTTTTTGCATGATGACATGTCTTTGGTGGACACCAATTTGGTGCCCTTTTTATGGCGTTTGGAATACTATGGTGTTGATTGGGCAGCGTTGCCGGATGATTTAAGAAAATATGCCCACCGTATGTTTAAAAGCAATGCTTTTAGAACCAGTATTACCGAAACAGAACGAGAGTACCGTTTTGACTTTTGATGACAACATGAGTCCCGTTAAGCCGTATTTAATTGAGGCACTTTATCGCTGGATTAGTGATAATAACCTGACACCCCTGGTGGTGGCAGATGTTTCTGTCAAAGGCGTAAAAGTGCCCCAAAGTGCCATAGAAGAGGGTAAAGTGGTCTTGAATATCTCCATGACCGCCACCCAAGGTCTGGTTATGGAAGATGAGGTGATATCATTCAGCGCCCGTTTTTCCGGTCGGCCTTTCTTAGTGGTCATACCAATGGCGGCAGTGACGGCCATTTATGCCCGTGAAAATAGCCAGGGCATGATGTTTGATGTCGATCCTGATATCGTTGATGAGGATACCGCCGGAAGCGATGACGAGTCTGTTGAACCACACGATGGACCTAAAAAACCCGGGAAACACACGCACCTCAAGTTAGTCGATTAACATGCAAAATAGCCAATCCACAGAAAACAATCCAGAATTAGACGTTGTCTTGTCCGGATTTGATCAGTTTATTCCCGAACGTTGGATGCCCTATTGGGAACAAATTCAACAATTTCCTTTATTAGGATTTGTTCTGGTTACGTTGTTGGGTTATGTGGTGGCTAAGCTGGCTGTTCTGATCTTTAGCAAGAGCTTTAATCAACTCACTAAACTGTCCAAAAATGAGGTGGATGATCAGCTCATTGAGATTCTTAAACGGCCCATATTTTTGACCCTGTTCTTCTTGTTTTTGGGTATGGCCATTAAAACCATTGATTTAAGCCCCGGACTGGAAAAGGGCTTAATTCGGTTTTTGGCTTCGGTGTTGGTGTTGGCGTGGATGTTCCGTGGTTTTAAAATCCTGACATTACTGCTGAATACCCTGTCTAAATTAACCCACAAATACGAAATTATTCAACCCAAAACCATACCGCTGTTTGATCTCATCGGTAAATTACTGTTAATTGGACTGGGTTCCTATATTCTACTCATGCTGTGGGGCGTGGATCCCACCGCATGGCTGGCTTCTGCCGGTGTCATCGGTATTGCGGTGGGTTTTGCTGCCAAGGACACCCTGGCGAATTTATTTTCGGGGTTTTTTATTATTGCCGACACGCCTTATAAGGTCGGTGATTATGTCAATTTAGACACCGGTGAACGGGGTATGGTGACCCAGGTGGGCATGCGCTCCACCCGGTTATTAACCCGCGATGACATCGAAATCACGATTCCCAATAACATCATTGGCAACACCAAAGTGGTCAATGAAAGCGGCGGACGTTGGGTCAAAAACCGGGTACGGATTCCGGTGGGTGTTGCTTATGGTGCTGATGTCCGAAAGGTTTGTGAAGTGCTGAAAAATTGTGCCGTTAACCATAAAGAAGTTCTTGATGATCCCGAACCGCGGGTTCGTATGCGCAGTTTTGGCGCGTCTTCACTGGATTTTGAGTTATTATGCTGGATTCCGGAGCCTGTACTGCGAGGCCGATTGCGACATGAGCTTTTTATGGATATTTATGAAGCCTTGAATGCAGCCGGTATCGAAATACCCTTTAGTCAACATGATTTATATATCAAGGAATTCCCCGGGCAGCAAAAATCTGCTGCATCAGATTCTTAAGATAATCCGTATTTCATGACTGATGCCACGGCCCGCTTACTGCAGAATATGCAGCATTCAGTATTACGCAGCGATTACTATCGTCTGAAAACGGCCTTACGAAACGCCAAAAACCCAACCCAAAATAATAAAACCCTGGCTGCTGTTGAACAAGCGCACCAAACATTTTTAAGTCGCCAGAAGCGGCGACCGAAAGTGACCTTAGCCGCAGACCTGCCGGTTTCTGAGCAAGCCGACAAAATTCGTGAAACCATCAGCGCACACCAGGTCACCATAATCGCCGGCGAGACCGGTTCGGGTAAAACCACCCAAATACCAAAAATCTGCCTGCAAGCGGGTTTCGGTCAATTCGGCCAAATCGCCTGCACCCAACCGCGCCGCATTGCCGCCAAATCCGTGGCCGCCCGGGTCAGCGAAGAACTGGCGGTGCCCTTAGGTCAAGCAGTGGGTTATCAGGTACGTTTTGATGAGCGTTACAGCGATGACGGTTATATCCGTTTTATGACCGATGGCATCTTATTACAACAAACACTGCGTGATAAATGGCTGAATGATTACGACACCATTATTATTGATGAAGCCCATGAGCGCAGTTTAAACATCGACTTTTTACTGGGCTTTATCAAAAAACTCATTCCCAAACGACCCGATTTAAAAGTCATTATCACTTCTGCAACCATTGATACCGAAAAATTCAGTGCCC
>CAZWVE010000254.1:259-2763 GCA_964636925.1 uncultured Marinicella sp. | reverse complement strand
AGATTGGTTACGTCAGAATTGGTTCACCATCTTTGCCGGTATCGCATTAGGTATTGGTGGTTTATGGGGATACGCCAAGTGGCAAAATGCACAAGCCGTACAAAATCAGAACGCAGCCGGTGAATACCAACAACTGATTTCAGTGGTTGAAAATCAACCCCCGGAAGATGCTGCAGAAGTTTTGGCCCGGTATGATGAACAGTACGGTGTTAATTATTACGCCATGAAAGCCCATATGGCGATGGCTGATCGCTGGTTGGCATCGGGTCAAATTGATCAGGCTATTGAGGAATACCAAACTGTGTTAAAAGCCAAAGCCGGAAAACCGTTGGCGGAGATGATCCGTTTACGCCTGGCGCGTTTATATGTGGCGAAGGAAAACTACGATGCCGCGCGGGAACAACTGGCGATGGTGCAATCAAGTGCTTACGAAACCATGGTCGAAGAAATTAAAGGTGATATTTTTGTTGCTGAAAACAGTCCCGAAAAAGCCCAGGATGCTTACCAATTGGCCTTATTAAGTGGTGAAGGGTATTCTGGTAAGGCTTTATTGGAAATGAAATTGGCTGACGTTAAAGTTAGTGAGTAAACGAGGTGATTATGCGACTGATTCCACTTATTTTTGTGCTGATTTTGACAGCTTGTGGTTCAAAAAAAGATGAAGTAAAGCCACAAGAGTTAACGGACCTCACTGAAACAGGTTCTTTTCAGCTACTCTGGCAAAAAAACTTAAAATCAAAAGGTGATGCCTTTGGTTATCAGTTGCGGCCGGCACCCAGCAACGGCGCTTTATTTACCGCTGATGTGGATGGCGGTGTCTATCGCTTTCAAGCGGACAACGGACAATCCCAATGGCGAGTTAATGTCAATCATGTCATCAGCGCCGGACCGGGTGTCAGTGATACTGTGGTGGTGGTTGCCGGACCCGATGGTCAGGTGACGGCTTTGGATGCTGACAGCGGTTCTCAATTATGGCAAAAGACAGTAAGTTCAGAAGTGCTGAGCCCGCCGGTGATTGATCGAAATCGGGTGATTATCCGTTCCCTGGATGGCCGAATTTACGGTTTAAGCATTAATAATGGAGAACGAAAATGGCTGTTTAGCAGTGAGGTGCCCAATTTGACCTTGCGTGGAACCGGAACACCGTTGTCCAAAGGTGGTCGGTTGTATGCCGGTC
Organism: uncultured Marinicella sp.; assembly: GCA_964636925.1. GTDB lineage: Bacteria > Pseudomonadota > Gammaproteobacteria > Xanthomonadales > Marinicellaceae > Marinicella. Next base: position 1,586 of record CAZWVE010000254.1, on the reverse strand, counting down.
TGGATAATGGTGATGTGGTGGCCTTGAACATTGTTGATGGTGATGTCATGTGGCAACAAAATGTGGTTAATAATCAGGGTAAAACCGAGATTGACCGCTTGTCGGATATAGATGGAGATATGGGCGTCGTGGCCACTGATTTATATGTCACCAGTGCAGCCAATAAAACCCTGGCGGTGGCCACTGAGTCCGGCCAACTATTGTGGCGAAATAACTATGGCAGCAGTACCGGCGTGACCGTATCTCGTCGTTTTATTTATTTGTCTGATAATGACTCAGTGATTCTTCAAATTGATCGATCGACCGGCGAACTTGGCTGGCAAATTGATGATTTTAAACACCGCGAATTGACGCGACCGGTTTTCTATTTGGGTGATCTGGTGGTGGGTGATTTAGCCGGTTATATTCACATTGTCGATGCCTTTACCGGTAAAATTTTAAACCGCAAACAGTTGGGTAAAGCTGGATTTTATGGCTCTCCGGTGGTTGATGGGAACGTCATTTACAGCTACAACAAAGACGGCACATTAGCCGCTTTTCGGTATAACGAATAAGACCACACCATGGCTGTCGTTGTTACCATTATCGGTCGCCCCAATGTGGGTAAATCGACGTTATTTAACACCTTAACCGATAGCCGTGATGCCTTAGTGGCAGATTTACCCGGTTTAACCCGGGATCGACAATACGGCGACATGGTTGTTAACGATATCACTGCAACACTGGTTGATACCGGCGGTATGCTCGGTGATGAAGGGGTGCTCACAGATTTAATGGATGAGCAGATCATGCAAGCGGTTGAAGAAGCGGATTTGTTGTTGTTTGTGGTCAGTGCCAAAGACGGACTAATGGCTGATGATGAACAAATTCTTAATCGTGTCAGACCTTTTAACAAACCCATTTGGCTGTTGGCGAATAAAGCCGAAAGTAAAGACCCCGACCTTGCTTTAGCGGAATTTTACCAGTTGGGCGTTGATACCCTGTATGCCATAAGTACGGCCCATCGACGGGGCATCACAGAATTAAAAAATGAACTGGGACATTTTTTAAAAAAATATCATCATGACACGTTAAGCACGACCGATTATGGGCCGGCTCTGGCCGTGATTGGGCGCCCCAATGTCGGTAAATCAACGCTTGTTAATCGTTTATTGGGTGAAAATCGGGTTGTGGCCTATGATTTGCCCGGCACCACCCGTGACAGTATCCGCTTGCCATTGGTCTGGGAGGATCAGCGTTACACCCTGATAGACACAGCCGGTGTCAGACGCCGCGCTAAAATTGGTGAGGGTGTGGAAAAATTCAGTATCATCAAAACCATCGATGC
>CAZWVE010000254.1:0-249 GCA_964636925.1 uncultured Marinicella sp. | reverse complement strand
TGCCATTAAACAAGCGCAGGTTTGTTTATTACTTATTGATGCCACAGAAACCATCACAGATCAAGACATGCATCTTATTGGCTTAGCGGTTTATCACGCAAAACCGGTTTTGTTGGTGATTAACAAGTGGGACCATTTGAGTGAAGATCATAAACAGCAGGTGAAGAGCCGTCTGAACCATAAATTACAGGCTTTTCAATGGTTGCCTCGGGTGTACACCTCGGCATTACATGGTTCAGGTTTACGTCA
>CAZWVE010000253.1:2353-2764 GCA_964636925.1 uncultured Marinicella sp. | reverse complement strand
TGGTATCGATAGCCATAGTTTCAAAATAACGGTTCGCGAATAACTCAGACGAATAAGTATTTGACGTGCTATCTGAATAAGGAATAACACCATAAGCAACATTAAACTGCTGTACAACAACCAACTTCCCAAAGCATTAGTAAGGCTATCCATGGTCTTTCTCCAGCTTATTAATAATGCTTTTAATGTCCTTAATTTCAGCTTCAGAAAGTTGTTCATGTTGCGTAAACGCCGCCAGCATATGACTCAATTGACCATCATATAAATCATTGAGAAAACGATCGTTCTGGGTGGCTAAGTAAGTCGACTTTTCAACCGTTGGCTGATACAGATAACGCCGACCCTGTTGTTCATAGTCAATAAAACCTTTTGTTAATAAGCGATTGATTAAGGTTTTGACCGTGGCTTTAC
>CAZWVE010000253.1:0-2343 GCA_964636925.1 uncultured Marinicella sp. | reverse complement strand
CCCTAGCGCAAAATCGATTATTGGCTCTGATGGATTAATTTGCTTAGCTGTTAAGGGTGATTGTTCCCATAACAGTTTCATAATGACCAGTTCAGCCTGACTAATATCTTGCTTCATTTATCAATTACACTTGTAAACAAAGACTCATGATTTCATATGTAAACTAAATGGTCAAGTATTTTTTTATGATTGACTTAACACTTGTTATAATTAAGTCTCAATTACAAGGAACGTTATCATGAATCTGGGACATATATTACATCAAACTTTTCACTTCACTGAATTTAAAGCCGGTCAACAGCAGGTGATTGAAACAATTATGGCCGGCCAATCAGCAGCCGCCATTTTCCCCACCGGATCAGGAAAGTCCCTGTGTTATCAGCTACCGGCGGTCCATTTACCAAACTTAACTCTGGTGGTTTCGCCGTTGCTGTCTTTAATGAAAGACCAGTTAGACTTTTTGTTAAAACATGGTGTTAAAGCCGCCCGCCTGGACCATACCCTGGCCCGTGATGAATATACACGCGTGCTTCAACAGGCCAAAAACGGCACATTGAAAATCCTCATGATTTCGGTGGAGCGTTTTAAAAATGAACGTTTTCGTGCCCAGTTAAAGCAGATGAATATGTCACTGATGGTGGTGGATGAAGCCCACTGTATTTCCGAGTGGGGACATAATTTTCGCCCCGATTATTTAAAACTACCGCACTACCAAAAAGAATTCAATATTCCTCAGTGCTTATTGCTGACTGCCACCGCCACACCCAAAGTGGTGGCTGATATGCAGGCCAAATTCAGTATCGCCGAAGACAATGTGGTGATGACCGGATTTTATCGGAATAATTTATACTTACAAATGAGCCCCACGGCAAGTACCGAGCGACTTAAGGCCTTATCAAATAATCTTAAATCAGACCCCGATGCCCCGACCATTGTCTATGTGACTTTGCAAAAAACCGCGGAAACCGTGGCTGAATATCTACAGCGAGAGGGTATTCAGGCACAACATTATCATGCCGGCATGAAATCTGAAGAACGTGAGCAGATTCAAAACCAGTTTATGGCCGGTGAAGTCAACTGTGTGGTGGCCACCATCGCATTTGGTATGGGTATTGATAAAGCTGATGTCCGACGGGTGATTCATTATGACTTGCCTAAATCGATTGAAAATTATGCCCAGGAAATTGGCCGGGCCGGTCGTGATGACGAAACATCACTGTGCCAAGTCCTGGCCAATAAAGATGATTTACAGGTGCAAGAAAACTTTGTTTATGGCGACACCCCGGAAAAATCAGCGATTGCGAAACTGTTACAGCAAATTAGTGACACCGAAGAACCTTTTTGGGAAACCAAATTAATCGCCCTGTCCAATGAGTTAAATATCAGGGTGTTACCTTTAAAAACCTTATTGGTTTATCTGGAGCTCGCAGGTATTATTCGGCCTCAATTAAGCTATTTTGAAGACTATTCCTTTAAAAGTTTGACCGATCAGCAAAGTATTATTGATCTGTTCGAAGGTGAGCGTCGTGACTTTATCAGTGCCTTATTCCAGCATTGTATCGTTAAAAAGACCTGGACCTATGTCGATATACAAGCCATGTTAGCCAATTATAAGAGAAACCGCAGTCGCATCATCACCGCATTGGAATGGCTGGACGATCAAGGTCACATAGAATTACAGGCCAAGCAAGCGGTTGATCGATTTTCAATTATCCGCAAAGATTTCAACCGCGATACACTAAGCGACAAAATGTTTCAATTATTTGAAAACAAAGAACAGTCCGAAATTGATCGAATTCATACTATGATTGCCCTGTTTGAATCAGGTGATTGTTTGAGTCGGCAACTGGCCAGTTATTTTGGTGATCATTCAACCCCTGAGCATTGCGGTCATTGCTCGGCTTGCAAGTCCGGCGCAGTTAGTTTTGAAAGTACCGAAAAATTGACGCCTTTGAAACAATTTGATTTTAAACAGCTCACCGATGATTTCTTTACAGCCATGGGCTCAGAACGCAGCACCCTTAACACCACAAAATTCCTGTGTGGTATCCACACACCGATATTTACCCGATTAAAAATTAGAGCCCTGCCCGGATTTGGACAATTACAGCAGTATCCTTTTAAAGCAGTCAAAAGCTGGATTGAAGCAAATTCCGGTTAAAAAGTACGAATATCACATTCATGGCGTGCCTGTGGTTCAACTGATATAATTTGAAATAATACAAAAAAAGAGGCCCGTGAATGAATCAGCAAAGCAATCAACCCATTGACACACGACCGATGGTGGCACCTTGTCGTCAGGTACCTGTTTCGGCACCTTTTAAGTGGTTAAAGCAGGGCTTT
>CAZWVE010000252.1:578-2771 GCA_964636925.1 uncultured Marinicella sp. | reverse complement strand
ATTCCTGACGAATTTGCCGAGCTATAAAAATCTGATTAAAGCACACCAGTACCAGGAAGAAATAAAAAAATCCACCTTTGTTGGTGTCTGCTTTCCCATAGACAGCATAGCGACTTTTGAACAACACTTAAGTCGCTATTGCGACCCCCAGGCCACACACAACTGTTGGGCCTACCGTTTAGGTCAACAATACCGTTTTCATGATGATGGCGAGCCTTCAGGCACCGCCGGTATGCCCATATTATCAGCCATAGATGGTGCAAAATTTGATGCTGTTGGGGCTTTGGTGATTCGCTATTATGGTGGCACTAAATTAGGCACCGGCGGCCTGGCGCGCGCCTACGGCGGTGTGATTGCAAAAAATTTACACGCAGCCCCATATCGGTGGCATATCCCTAAAACCACGCTGCACCTGAAAGTCCCGTTTGCTTATGGACAAAGTGTGCACCAGTTATGCCAACAACTCGATGGCAAAGTACAACAGGAAACCTTTCACAGCCTCGGCGCAGATATGCACGTATTGATACCAAAAATTCATGTGGCGGATTTTACCGCCGCTTTAAACAATATCAGTAAAGGTCAGATTACGTTTCTTGATAAGACTTCATCGTGAATGGCGTATTGTCCATACATACAGCACATGCACCAACATCAATGGTAATAGGTACCAGGCTTGCCAGTACCAGGCAAAACCCAACCACACAAACTGGCCAATAATTAATAAAACAGGAATTATCTGAGACTGTTTGCGTAAGGCGGCCAAAAACAACAACGGATTGGCCAATAAAATATTAAAATTACCATCAGCCATGGGATGGGGTAAGACAAACCACAACAGGAGTAACACGCCACCAATTAAGCTGGCGAAATATAACCATGTGTTTACGACGTATGGCCGCAACGGTTTTATCAACCAACCCACGATAAGGATACTTAGCAGCATCAGGTAAAACGCGTGGTTTCTTAACAACGGCCATGAGTCTGGTGGCGGTTCATAAATTACCGCTTCGCTGATGACTGCATCAGCCATTTGTCTGCTAAAAAAGTTTTTAATGACAACGGGAAAAGCCATGGCCTGCCAATAGCTGATTTTTTCATAACCCCGATAACCATAACCGAAAGCCAAACCCAGACGCATGGCAGATTGATGGTAAGCCGGTAGGGTTAAATCGGCATAACTGTATGGGCTAATGGCTTGTGCCTGCTGAAAAAGTTGGCCGTTTGTGGCTTGATTCAAGAAGTCTCGGATTTTGGTGGCACAATTATTGGCAAAATAATCATATTGATAGCGACGGTTTTCAGGTAAATAATGCTGAGCCAGTTGTTGCTTTAGTTGTTCTACGGCAAGTGGCGATAAATCCAGTATTTGCTCAGTAAATTGGCGCTGACTGTGTTCCGCCCAATACAATTCATCCGACAGTTCACTGACGCCCATGGCATAGTTCATGTCATTCAGTAAAAAAGCCTTAAATAAATTATCTTCAGAAAAATCAAAATAACCAAACGCATAAACCTGATCATCGATGGCGATTGCCGTATGCCCGTAAACCGACCAGAACGCCTCACCCGGACCAATGGTGATTAAACGAACCGTCTGACTCATCACTGTGCCTGACCAAGCTAAACAAATGATTAAAACCAGTCTGAAAATTGGCGCTGTTACGCCCATGTCATGTCTAAAAACTCAATACGTCTTTTATCCGATTGGGTGATGGTGAAAATCATGTTATCAATGACAATGGTTTCACCCTCATCCAACAGCCTTCCGGCTTTATTAGCCACCATGCCGCCAACCGTATCAAATTCACTGTCATCAATGTCCAAACCAAAAAACTCATTCAATTCAGTGATGGTGGTAAGGGCATTAATACGGTATTGACCATCTGCCAATTTAAGAATATACGGCTCATTTTGACTGTCGTATTCATCATCAATCTCACCGACTATTTCTTCTAAAATATCTTCAATAGTTACCAGTCCGGCCACCCCACCATACTCATCGATAACGATGGCCATATGATTTCGTGATGTTCTGAATTCTTGTAACAAGGTATTAATGGGCTTAGACTCAGGAATGACCACGGCCGGCCGGGTCAGTTCTTTGAGATTAAAATCCTTTTCTTCTTTAACAAAGGTGCGCAAAACATCCTTAGCCAACAGAATACCTTCCAGCTCATCCTTGTCTTCACCAAC
>CAZWVE010000252.1:0-568 GCA_964636925.1 uncultured Marinicella sp. | reverse complement strand
ACCGGAAAACGTGAGTGGCCTGATTCCACAATAATCGGCAGGACCTCTTCAATGGTAACATCAATCGGCACCACCACCATTTGCGAACGTGGCACCATCACCTGTCTGACTTGTAGTTCAGACACATTTAAAGCACCTTTCATCATACTCAAGGCGTAGCCATCCAACAAGCCGTCTTCATGGGCCACATCGAGTATATCCAGGATATCATCCTGACTTTGGGGTTGGTCGTTAAACAGATTGGTTAATTTTGATAACCATGTCTTTTGCGAATTGTCTTCGTCCGTGTCTTTATTACTCTGGTCGTCTGTCATTAGGGTAAAGAATGGCCCTTTTTGTTAAACACCTGCTAAGTTTAAACTTTGTCGATATTATTGTCTATGATTTATCGTCATCATAACTAACAAGTTCAATTATTTCAGGGACCTTGGATTAACGCTGATAGATAAAAAATGCGGTGATAACAGCCGCCAGAAGAATCACCGCGCCCGAAATTTTCCACCAGCTCCAGGGACGCTCACCATAGGTTCGGCCGGTTTGACCATGAATGACATAGCGATAAATTTTT
>CAZWVE010000251.1:0-2777 GCA_964636925.1 uncultured Marinicella sp. | reverse complement strand
ATTCCCGTGTTGATTTCTGAAGAAATGGTTGGACATAAGTTGGGTGAGTTTTCCCCAACCCGAACATTCAGATCTCACGTGGCTGACAAAAAAGCTAAAAGGTAACAGACAATGGAAATTCAAGCTAAACTGAGAAGAGCCAATATATCGGCGCAAAAAGTGAGATTGGTGGCCAATCAAGTGCGTGGCATGAATGTTGAACAAGCCGAACAGTTGTTAACATTTAGTCCAAAAAAAGCCGCCCATATTGTCAAGAAAGCTTTGATGTCTGCGGTTGCCAATGCCGAGCATAATAACGGCTTGGATGTTGATGAGTTATATATCAGCAGCATTTATGTTGACGAAGGACCGACACTGAAAAGAGGCCGGGCACGCGCCAAAGGTAGAGGCACTCAGATTTTAAAAAGAACCAGCCACATCACTGTAAAAGTGGCTGAAGCATCATAAGGGCAAGATTATGGGTCAAAAAGTACATCCAATAGGTATCCGATTAGGAATTTCAAAACAGCACAATGCCAAATGGTATGCTGAAAAAGAGCAATTTTCGGATCAACTCGTCAAAGACATTAAGGTGCGGGACTATCTGCATGATAAATTAGCGCATGCATCGATCAGTAAAATCGAAATCGAACGTCCGGCTAAAAATGCCAGAATTACCATTCACAGTGCCAGACCCGGTATTGTCATCGGTAAAAAAGGCGAGGACATCGAAAAGCTGAAAAATGAACTGTCAAAAATGATGGGTCTGCCGACACACGTCAGTGTCAATGAAATTCGCAAACCCGAATTAGACGCTTTCTTAGTGGCACAAGGCATTGCCTCACAATTGGAGCGTCGTATTATGTTTCGTCGTGCCATGAAACGGGCAGTGAGTAGCGCCATGCGTTTAGGTGCGTTAGGCATTCGAGTCGCCGTAGCCGGTCGCTTAAACGGTGCTGATATTGCCAGAACCGAATGGTATCGCGAAGGCCAGGTACCACTGCATACCCTGCGCGCTGATATTGATTATGCCACTGCAAAAGCACAGACTACCTACGGCATTATCGGTGTCAAAGTATGGATCTATAAAGGTGAAGTGTTTGATTTGGAACAACACGCTCAGGAAACGGATAAAAAAAGCAACAAAAAGTCTCGGGGTAAAAAATAATGTTACAGCCGAAAAGAACAAAATACAGAAAACAACAAAAAGGCCGAAACCGCGGTTTGTCAACCAATGGCAATAAAGTCAGTTTCGGGGATTTTGGGTTAAAGGCCACGACCAGGGGTTTATTGACAGCACGTCAAATCGAAGCCGGACGTCGTGCCATTACCAGACACGTAAAACGTGGCGGTAAATTATGGATTCGAGTTTTTCCCGATAAACCGGTCACCGCAAAACCGATTGAGGTTCGTATGGGTAAAGGTAAGGGTAACATCGAATATTGGGCAGCTGCCATTAAGCCCGGTCGAGTCATCTATGAAATTCAAGGTGTTTCTGAAGACGTGGCAAAAGCAGCTTTTGAAAAAGCAGGTGCTAAGTTCCCTGTGCAAACAACATTCGTTAAACGGACGGTGATGTAATGCAAGCGAAAGAATTAAAAGATAAAGATCTTGCACAGTTGCAGGAACAGCTTAACGGGCTTTTACAAAAGCAATTTGATTTGCGTATGGCCCGTGGTAACGGTCAACTTAACAAGGTGCATTTATTACGCCAGGTACGTCGTGATATTGCCCGTGTTAAAACTGTTATGAATCAGGTAAGAGGATAATCCCATGGCAACAGAAACAAACAAGATCAGAACAAAAAGTGGCATGGTGACCAGTAATAAAATGGACCAAACGGTAACCGTTTTGATTGAGCGCACCATTAAGCATCCACTGTATAAAAAATACATTAAAAAGTCGACCAAGATTCATGCGCATGATGCGGATAACAAATGCCAGGAAGGTGATGTTGTGAAAATTGCTGAATGCCGACCCATTTCCAAAACAAAATCGTGGAAAGTGGTCGAAATTGTTAAGTCGACACATTAAGGGGTACTGATTATGATACAGATGCAAAGTAGATTATCCGCGGCTGATAACTCAGGTGCCAAAGAAGTACAATGTGTTAAAGTGCTTGGCGGCTCCAAAAGACGTTATGCCGGTATAGGCGATGTCATTAAGGTTTCAGTGAAACAGGCCATTCCACGCGGTAAAGTGAAAAAAGGTGAAGTTTATAACGCTGTGATCGTACGCACCCGTAAAGGTGTACGTCGAAGTGATGGTTCAGTGATTCGTTTTGACGGCAACGCTGTTGTTATGTTGAACTCGAAATTAGAGCCCATCGGTACGCGTATTTTCGGCCCCGTAACTCGTGAACTCAGATCCGGTAACTTTATGAAAATTATTTCATTGGCACCGGAAGTATTATAAGGAAACGATTATGCAAAGAATTAAACAAGGTGACGAAGTGATCGTAATCACTGGACGCAGTAAGGGCCAGAGAGGCAACGTACTGAAAGTCCTCAAAGATGGTCGATTATTGGTCAACGGTGTCAATACGGTTAAAAAACATGTTAAGCCCAATCCTCAGCTGGAGGAAAAGGGTGGCATTAAAACCCAGGAAGCACCTATTCAAGCTTCCAACGTTATGCTGTATAATGCCGCATCCGGAAAAGGCGAACGCGTTGGCTTTAAAGTGACAGAAGACGGCCGAAAAGTGCGTGTTTTTAAGTCGAATGGCGAACAAGTTGACGCATAAGAAGAGAATTATTATGGCCAGATTAGAAAAATATTACAAAGAAAAAGTGGTTCCC
>CAZWVE010000250.1:0-2783 GCA_964636925.1 uncultured Marinicella sp. | reverse complement strand
CCAGCCATCTTGTTGGGGTGCCTTAATGGAGTATTTGACATCATTCAGGATTAAATCATCTTCCAGATGGGGATCGTCACCGGCTTGAACCGTGAGTTGTTCGCCACTGGAGGTCACCGCTTTAATTTTGCGATGAACTGTGGTTTCCGGGTCAATCACCACCTCTTCAATCTGACCGTTTTGTACCATTTTAATAAAATCAGAATACGGTACATCAGTGTTATTGGCAGGTGGCTCAACCATACTGCCGAAAACACTCATCAGCACCATCAGGACCACAACCCACAATAATAAATTTTTCGTAATGTTATTCAAACTATGCCTCTTCGTTTACAATTCTTTAAAGCCCAAGCAAATGGCGAACACCTCTCTGGAACGGGCTCGGGATGAATCGGGTTTGACAATGACAACCCGTTCAAAATTTTGCCGCAATGCCTTTATATGTGTGTCAAAACCTTCACCTTGAAACAGTTTGACCACATGGGAACCGCCCGGTTCAAGTGACTGCTGACAAAATGCCAATGCCAATTCAGCCAGATACATACTTTTTGGCTGATCGGTGGCGCTTACACCACTTAAATTGGGGGCCATGTCGGATAAAACAAGGTCTATTTTCTTACCCTGTAAGACATCAAGCAAGCGCTCATAAACGCTATCATCGGTAAAATCACCCTGTATAAAATGCACCCCATCAATGGCTTCAATGGGCAGTAAATCCAAACCAATAACGGCAACCTTGTCGCCGGCCTTTTCTTTAATAACCTGGCACCAGCCACCTGGCGCGGCACCCAAATCAACCACCGACCGGACACCGTCCAACACATTATACTTATCGATAATTTCTATAAGCTTATACGCCGAACGTGCCCGGTAGCCTTGTTGTTGGGATTTTTTCACGTATTCATCGGTGAAATGTTCCTGCAACCATTGATTAGAACTTTTACTTCTGGCCATTGCATTTACTCTCTTTGTGGGACTTTGTGTTGTGTCTCGACTGCTGTTAAAATAGCGGATTAACTCGAATTTTATCATTGAATGACAAACAAATCACTGAGCAAAGCCGCTGTTAAGTACCTCAAAGGTATTTCACATGGCCTCAACCCTTATGTCACCATTGCTGACAAAGGCGTCACAGAAAATATAATTAATGAACTGGAAACAACATTAGACCATCATGAATTGGTGAAAATAAAAATTCGTGCTGATCGTGAGCAACGAGCAAAAATCATCGACGAACTACTCAAGCACACCGGCGCTTATGAAATCCAGCGCATTGGTCAAACATTAACGATTTATCGTGCCAATCCGAAAAGTCCGGTTTACGAATTACCCAAATAACAGCCATGGATTTATCAGAATCAATTACGCAACACCCCAACATCATCAAATCTGCGGACGCTGATTATTGTGCTTTTTATCACCAGACCTATCGCCAAAGTATTCTTATTCCCTGGGATGATGAAATTCAGACAGTGGCCGTCAGTGACGTGTCATCTTTGAATACGCGGCTGATTAAAAAAATGGCCAAATTCAAACCAGAGGTTATTTTATTGGCCACCGGTGATCGTATCGTTTTCCCGGATACGGAGATATTGTCACCTTTGATTAAACATAATATTGGCTTTGAAGTTTTAGACAACCAAGCCGCAGCCCGAACGTTTAATATTTTAATGTCCGAAGATCGTCGGGTCTTGTGTTTAATGCTGATATCGCAGTAAGTTTTCTTAGAACATTATCTAACACACAAAAAAGCCCTCATGACGAGGGCTTTCTTTGTTAATTCAGACCAAAGTCGGTTATTTTTGGCGGGCTTTCAATTTGGGATTCGATTTACAAATCACAAACACTTTACCGCGGCGGCGCACCACTTTACAGTCTCGTGCACGAGTTTTGGCTGATTTTAATGATGACAGAACTTTCATAATTTACCGCTCAAATTCAAAGTGTGTCGATTATACGGATATTCGACTAAACTGCAAGAGATTATCAGCCCTGTCGGTATAATTCCCGGGCTTGTCGGTACAATAACCAGGATGTCAAAATATATTTATCCCCCGATTCAGGTTTGTTACCGCGATGCGTATGAGTAAAAAATGCCGGCGCAATAACCAGGGTGCCTTGTTTCGGTTTAATTGATTTTTGCTGATAATAAAATTCAGTTTCACCGCCATTATCGACATCATTAAGGTAAAACATCCAGAGCAATACGCGGTGTAATGAATCCTGACCCGGATCATTGGGATGGGGGTAAAATTCAGAGTGATAATAAAAATACCCGCCCTTTTGTTGTTTATAATGTTGCAAATTGGTGTTGCCCAAACGAAATACAGTTTTGATCAAATTGGCTAATTCGGCATCATTCATGGACTGGATATCTTGTGCAGCTATTTGTCGCGGCCCATCGGCAGACTGAATTTCTAAAGCCAACGCACCAACCAAAACATACGGCCATTGTTTAATATAACGAATTAAGCCTGCTAACACCGCTTCATGAATAACCTGTAATTCATTGTTCCAGTCCTTTTGGTTGTTCAGCATAAGATCCAGGCTATTTTTTTTGGTTAAATCGACACCATGGCCTGTTTTACCTTGCTTAACATGTTGGCTGTGTGAAAACTTTTTTATACATTGCCGGCAAAAATCAGTTGACAATGCTTCTTCATAAACCGCTATAAAATCAGACATGAAAATACCCAAAAGCGGCAAGTATAGCACAAGATTGACAGCTAAAAAAAAGGCGCCAAGGGATGGCGCCTTAATCAATTCGCTGAGGAAGAGGGAGG
>CAZWVE010000249.1:282-2792 GCA_964636925.1 uncultured Marinicella sp. | reverse complement strand
CTTCATTTACCTGGCCTAACCGGCTCGGCGGGTCGTGCTGCTCAGCAGCACTCCTTTTAGACAAACTATGTCGTTATATTTTTCCATAAACCTGCCAGATGCACACTGTATAGGATATTTAAGAATGTATTTTTTTGTACCTGTGGTATGAAATATTCGGGTTGACGCATCATTTGAGTATATCGTCATCCATATCCTTGTCTTGCGAAACGCCGGCAGTCAGGGCAAAACGCATGGCTTTTTCAAAGGTCCAATCCATGGGTTTTACTTTGCTTTTCGGCAAAAATACGGTGTAACCGCCAACCATATAGCTCATGGGTAGATAGACTGTCACCAGTTCGTCAGGCTGCTCACAACAGTCCCGAATAACCTGGGGTATGGTATCGGTGGTAATGATGCCTACGGCCAGGCCAAGTCCTTGTGCACTCATGTCAACCAGTGCCACCTGTTGCGTTTTATGTTGTGAATTATCAAACATATTGGCCAAGTCTTTGACCGCGCCATACAGCGTTTTTACCAGAGGGAATTTCAATACTGCTTTTTCCATGCGTTGAAAAAACCAACTGATAATACTGAATTGAAATAACAAACCGACAATCAATAGCAACAACAACATAATAATGAGTCCACTGCCCGGAAAAACCAGTGCATCCATATGAAGCGCCAATAAGGCTGAACTACCCAAACCATTGAGCCACACAAAGACAGTCCAAATAATCCATACCGTCACCAGCAAAGGCAGAACCACCATCGCGCCTTTAATCAAAGGATTGAATAAAAATCGTTTCATTTTTTATAGCCTCATTAAACAACGGAATTATCATAACATGAAATTTATACCGGCAACTGTTCATGCTAAAATGCGCGCCTTTTAATGATGTTAGATTCATGAGCGAACACGATCTTAGCCCGCCACAAATACAGCAAATAGCCACCAGCATAGCCGCTAAAACAGTGCAAGTTGAGCGCACTATTGCGCTTCTGGATGAAGGCAATACGGTTCCCTTTATCGCCCGTTATCGAAAAGAAATGACCGGTGGTTTGGATGATGGCCAATTGCGTCTATTGGAGGAACGTCTGACCTATGTACGGGAACTCAATGAACGCCGCTTAAGTATCTTAAAAGCCATTGATGAACAGCAAAAACTAACACCTGCGCTGAAACAAGCCATATTGGCAGCAGACAGTAAAACGCGATTAGAAGATCTTTACCTGCCTTATAAGAAAAAACGCCGAACCAAGGCACAAATAGCCAGAGAAGCCGGACTGGAGCCGTTATTAGCGCAATTGATTGCGCAGCCAACGCAAAGCCCTGAGTCCTTGGCTAAAGCCTATGTTAATAAGGATAAGTCGGTGAACTCAGTTGAAGAAGCCTTAGACGGTGCCCGTCAAATCGCCATGGAACAATTATCCGAAGATGCCGACTTAATTCAGCAACTGCGAGACTGGATGCAACAAACCGCGGTGATAATTGCGAAAGCCCAGAAAGACGCTGTCGATAAGAACAAGGCGGCCCGATTTAAAGATTATTTTGAGTTTAATGAGGCGGTTAAAGATATACCCTCGCATCGTATACTGGCTTTACTACGCGGTCAGAAAGAAGGTATTTTGCATGTCAGTATTGATCATCCCAGTGTGCTTGATGATAGACATGAGATACATCCGGCTTTGGGTCGAATTATTGATTACACCGGCTGGTTGGCGAAAGAATCTGATTGGTTAATGCGCACTGTTGAAATGGCCTGGAAAGTGAAATTACATCTAAAATTATCGCTGCAGTTAGTCTCAGATTTAAGGTATCAGGCCGATGAAGCAGCCATTGAAATTTTTGCGCGTAATTTAAAAGATTTATTATTGGCAGCACCGGCCGGTAATCATGTCACCATGGGTTTAGACCCGGCTTATCGTACCGGGGTTAAAGTGGTGGTTATTGACAACAACGGTCAATTAATCGATAAAACAGTTATTTATCCGCATAAGCCACAACAACAGTGGCAGCAGTCTCTGGCGATGTTAACTAAGTTGTGTCAACAACATAAGGTGACCTTGATTGCCATTGGTAACGGCACAGCGTCGCGAGAAACGGATCAATTGGCTGCTGAATTAATAGCCAACAAAGACATCAAAGCCCAGAAACTGGTGGTCTCAGAAGCCGGTGCTTCGGTGTATTCGGCCTCAGAATCTGCCGCCAGGGAATTTCCGGATTTAGATGTCTCCTACCGCGGCGCGGTGTCCATTGCCCGGCGTTTACAAGACCCTTTGGCTGAACTGGTGAAAATTGAGCCCAAAGCCATTGGTGTTGGGCAATATCAGCACGATGTCAATCAAAGTCGATTGAATAAAGCCCTGCAGGCAACCGTCGAAGATTGTGTTAATGCGGTGGGTGTGGATCTCAACACGGCGTCACCGGATATTTTAAAATATGTGGCCGGTGTAAGTGACAGCGTGGCGCAAAATATTATTGACTATCGTAGCAAGCAAGGCGGCTTTACGAATCGCCAGGAATTGCT
>CAZWVE010000249.1:0-272 GCA_964636925.1 uncultured Marinicella sp. | reverse complement strand
AAAGGACCGCGTTTGGGGGATAAAATGTTTGAGCAATGTGCCGGTTTCTTGCGCATTCGCGGCGGAAATCAACCCCTGGACTATTCCGCCGTACATCCTGAAGCCTATCCTCTGGTGGAACACATATTAAATCATGTTAAACAGCCAATCGAAAACGTCATGGGTCAGGTTGGTGTCCTGGATCACATCAATGGTCAGGATTTTGCCAACGATCAGTTTGGTATTGATAATATAAAGGATGTTCTGGCAGAGATTAAAAAACCCGGACGTGA
>CAZWVE010000248.1:1049-2794 GCA_964636925.1 uncultured Marinicella sp. | reverse complement strand
AGCCGGTGGATCGGGCACACGGCTGTATCCATTAACCCATTCTATCAGTAAGCAACTGTTACCGGTTTATGATAAACCGATGATTTACTATCCCTTAAGCACCTTGATGAGTGCCGGTATTCGTGAGGTGCTCATTATCAACACACCGCATGAACAACCCCTTTTCAAGTCGCTGTTAGGTGATGGTTCACAGTGGGGTATGTCACTGCACTATGCGGTGCAACCGGAACCGGGCGGTTTAGCGCAGGCCTTTTTAATTGGTGAAGATTTTATCGGTGATGATCCATCTTGTTTAATTCTGGGCGATAATATTTTCCATGGTGCCGGTATGCGTCAGTTAATGCGCAATGCCGGAGAGCGTGAAAGTGGTGCCACGGTGTTTGGTTATCGAGTCCATGATCCTGAGCGCTATGGTGTGGCCGCGTTTAATGAAGATGGTCAGGTCATTGATTTAGAAGAAAAGCCCAGCAAACCGAAATCCAATTACGCGGTTACCGGCCTTTATTTTTATGATAATCAAGTGGTGGATATTGCCAAATCACTCAAGCCCTCACCGCGCGGAGAATTGGAAATTACCGATTTGAACAAAGTATATTTACGACAACAAAATCTGCAGGTGGAACTCATGGGTCGCGGTTTTGCCTGGTTAGATACCGGCACCCATGATTCTCTGGCTGAAGCCACCAACTTTATATCCACTATTGAACGGCGTCAGGGTATTAAAATTGCCTGCCCCGAGGAAATTGCCTATAACCTGGGATGGATTGACGCCGAACAGGTGTTAAAACTGGCTGAACCCATTAAGAAAAATGGTTACGGGCAATATTTAATCTCACTGATAAAATATAAGCGATGAAAGTCATTGAAACAGCGCTGCCGGGGGTCTTAATCATTGAGCCTAAGGTGTTTGGTGATGCGCGCGGTTATTTTATGGAGTCCTGGCAGCAGCAGCGCTACCGCGACATCGGTATTGAATCTGATTTTGTGCAAGCCAATGTGTCTAAATCCGCCCACGGCGTGTTGCGCGGTTTGCATGTACAAAATCCCGACGCGCAAGGTAAATTGGTTTCGGTTTTGTTGGGTGAGGTGTATGATGTGGCGGTGGATATACGGCATGGATCACCCACTTTTGGTCAGTGGGTGGGTGTTACTTTAAGTGCCGATAACCACCGACAGTTTTATGTCCCTGAAGGTTTTGCCCACGGATTTTGTGTGCTGTCCGAAGACGCCGTATTTAGTTATATGTGTACCGATTATTACAACCCCGACGCCGAGTTTTCAATTGCCTGGGATGATGCGGATATCGGCATTGAGTGGCCCATGCAATCGCCACAATTATCCGCCAAAGACCGGGCCGCCCTAAAGCTGGCACAAATTCCTGTTCGGCAATTACCGCGCTACCCATCATGAAGATTTTACTCACCGGAGCTGACGGCCAAGTAGGCTTTGAATTATGGCGCACGCTACAGTTTAATCGAGAAGTGATACCCACCACATCAGACGGCCGTGATGTCAACGGCATGAGCACCATTAAGTTTGATTTAAATGATGCCGATGATGTGGCTAAAAAATTGGATGCCATCGCTCCGGATGTCATTTGTAATGCTGCAGCCTATACGGCGGTTGATCAGGCGGAAACCGACATCGATTTGGCGCATCGTTTGAATGCCGAAGCCGTGGCTCAAATGGCTGAATTTTGTTGCCAAAAAAAATTATTGATGCTGCATTATTCAACCGATTATGTG
>CAZWVE010000248.1:0-1039 GCA_964636925.1 uncultured Marinicella sp. | reverse complement strand
TCAGTGGTGCGGATCGTCAATTTCCCTGGCGAGAACAAGACCCAATCAATCCGCAATCTGTTTATGGTCAAAGCAAAGCCGATGGTGAACAAGCCTTGATTGACAGCGGTTGTGAACACATGATATTTCGCACCGCCTGGGTGTACAGTACGCGCCGCCATAACTTTTTAAAAACCATGCTGAAACTGGCGCAAAGTCATGACGAGTTGCAAATAGTCAACGACCAACAAGGCACGCCCACCTGGGCCAACACCATCGCCCTGGCGACCATGCTGGCTTTAAATATTCCGGAAACCGGCGTTTATCATCTAACCGCAGCCGGCCACACCACCTGGTATGGTTTTGCCAAACGTATTTTTGAACAAGCGGTGCGTATCGGTCTCCTGGAGCGTAAGCCGAAACTGACACCGGTGACCAGTGATCAATTCCCGACAGCCGCTGTTCGGCCCAAATATTCTGTACTCGATTGCCAAAAATTTTCCGGTACATTTAATGTTAAACTACCGCATTGGCAAACAACTTTACAATTGTGTATGCAAAGGATGATTCCATGAACATTATTCCTGTTATTTTATCCGGCGGTGCAGGCACCCGCTTGTGGCCGGTGTCTCGCAAGGCTTATCCAAAACCCTTTATGCAATTATCGGATGGTCGCAGTCTGGCTGACCTGACTTTTGATCGGGCTTTAAAAGTAGCCACCGATGACACGGTATTAACGGTCACCGCACGTGACTATTATTTTTTATGCAAAGACATTTATAAAGCCAATCCACAGGCAAATATGGACAAACAATATTTCTTGCTGGAACCCAGTGGACGAAATACGGCTCCGGCCATTGCTCTGGCGGCACTACAAACCCAACACCTTTATGGTGATGACGCCATTATGGTGGTGATGCCTTCTGATCATCTCATTAAAAATGAAGACTTATTCGTTAAAACGGTGAAAACAGCCGCCGAACAAGCATCACAAGGTTACCTGACCACTTTTGGCATTTACCCGACCGCACCGGAAACCGGTTATGGTTATATTAAAGCC
>CAZWVE010000247.1:0-2800 GCA_964636925.1 uncultured Marinicella sp. | reverse complement strand
GACCACTTTTTTTAGAAAAGTTCAAATTATTTTCACTAATCTTAAAAAATTCAACCAAAACAAGTCATTACTTGCATTGAGCCGCTATTATAAGGGTATAATAAATAAAGACAAACGACTTTTTTTAAGGCTTTCGATAACTATTACTAATGAATCATGGCAGATCAGCGCTATAAACATATTCCCCCTTTACGCGCCATTAAAGCATTTGAGGCCTCGGCGCGTTTGTTAAGTTTCACCCAGGCGGCAGATGAGCTAAACGTCACCCAGGCGGCCATTAGCCATCAAATCAAAAACTTAGAAGAATTAACCGGTGTACAATTATTTGAACGCATTAATCGCAGTTTAAAACTAACCTTTGAAGGTCGATTGTATTTAATCTCTATCCGTCAGGCTTTAGAAAATATTGAAACAGCCACCCGCCAATTAGTTAACCGTGATGCCAGTGGCACCCTAAATATTTCGGTGTTACCGTCATTTGCCACAAAATGGCTATCGAAACGAATCTGGCGGTTTCAGCAACAATACAAAGAATTGGATGTGCGCATTGCCTCCTTTGAATGGCTGGCTGATTTTAAAAAAGACAATTGTGATGTCGCTATCCGCTATACCAATGACCCCAATTATCCCGGATTAACCAGTGAATTACTGTTAAATGAAGACGTGTTTCCGGTCTGTAGCCGGCGTTTTTATGAAGACTATCAAGGCCAATTAACCCCGAAAGATCTGTTAACAGCAAAATTATGTCATGATGATTTCACCACTGAAAACTGGGATGACTGGTTTAAAGCTGCAGGTCTATCACCGCAATCACCCTTGAGAGGTACCCGTTTTAGCCACATTGTGACCATGCTGGAAGCGGTCGAAAACCATCAGGGCTTTGGCTTAGGGCGCACACCGTTGGTTCAAGATGATATTAATCGTGGTTTGCTGGTGGCACCATTCGACATTAAAATCCCGGGAAAAATGGCTTATTATCTGGTCTATCCAAGTAACACGGAACATGATCAAAAAGTGCAAATGATTCGGCAATGGTTATTGGCAGAAGTGGATACATTTAAAAAAACCGGTCTTAACCAAGCCATTCGTCCTTAGATTGATTTAAATACGCAGCAATGTCTTTCGTCAGTTTATCCAGACCCTGACGGGCAACGGATGAAATCACGTAATAAGGCCCCTGCCAACCAATCTCTTTGACATAGTTTTCTGCCATCATCCGGGCTTCTTCAGGCACGGTAACGTCAGCTTTGGTGAATACCAACCAGCGGGTCTTGTCTTTAAGTTGTTCTGAAAATTTGACCAGTTCTTCACTGAGTTGATGAAATTGTTGCACCGGACTCGGCATGCCTTCATAAGCCGGCAATTCAATTAAATGCAACAGTAAACCGGTGCGTTGTAAATGCTTGAGGAATTGAATACCTAAACCGGCACCTTCGGCAGCACCTTCAATCAATCCCGGAATATCAGCCACCACAAAACTGGTTTCGGCATCAATTTTAACCACACCCAAAGCCGGATAAAGGGTGGTGAAAGGATAATCGGCTATTTTGGGCCTGGCTTGTGAAATGGCATCCACAAAGGTCGATTTACCGGCATTGGGAAATCCCAACAACCCCACATCAGCCAACACTTTGAGCTCTAACTTCAAGGTGCGTTGTTGTCCGGGTTTACCGGGCGTAAACTGTTTCGGCGCCCGGTTAACAGAGCTTTTAAAGTGCATGTTACCCAAACCGCCTTCACCACCCCTGGCCACCACCAATGTTTGTTCATGTTCAGTGATATCGGCTAATTTTTCATCGGTTTCCAAATCATAAACCTCAGTGCCGGTGGGGACTTTAATGACAATATCCTGACCACTTTTGCCATATTGCTGTCGTCCGCGACCGGATTCACCTTTGGGCGCTTCAAACAATCGTTGATGTCTGAAATCCACCAATGTATTTAAACCCCGGTCACCCATCAGTACCACATCACCGCCACGGCCGCCGTCACCCCCGTCGGGCCCGCCATGGGGAATAAATTTTTCCCGTCTAAAACTGGCCGAACCACTGCCGCCGTTACCCGCTTTGACCGTTATTTCAACTTCATCAACAAATTTCATTTTTTTATTTTTGCATAAAAAAAGCCCACGTTAAAGTGAGCTTTCGTGAATCATTGGACTAAAAAATTAGTCCTGTGTTTCAACAGATACATATTGACGGTATTTTTTACCTTTTTTAGCAAACTTAACGACGCCGTCTTTTAATGCAAATAAGGTGTGATCCTTGCCAATACCGACATTATCGCCGGCATGGAACTTGGTGCCACGCTGACGCACTAAAATATTACCGGCCAAAACTGATTGGCCACCAAACATTTTAACGCCAAGAAACTTAGGATTCGAATCGCGTCCGTTATCAGTACTACCTGCTGCTTTCTTATGTGCCATGAGTAACCTCTTATCCTATGTTAGTGATTTTCAATTCAGTAAAATTCTGACGATGCCCCATACGTTTCATGTGGTGCTTACGTCGTTTGAATTTAATGATACGTACTTTTTTTCCGCGACCATGTGACAAAACCTCAGCCGATACTTTTTTACCATCTAACATGGGCGTACCAATTTCAAATTTTTCGCCGTCAGACAGCATCAACACTTGATCCAGTTCAATCGTGTCACCTGCTTCTGCTTTGATGGTTTCTACCTTAATAATATCGCCGGCTTTAACTCGGTATTGCTTGCCGCCTGTAGCTACAACTGCGTGCATGAAACTACTCCAATTCGGTTGTTCTTTCAAAGAGCGGGGATTTTACTTAACTT
>CAZWVE010000246.1:0-2840 GCA_964636925.1 uncultured Marinicella sp. | reverse complement strand
CGTCGCAAAGAACTGGGTGGATTTTTACCGCAACGCAGCTATGACGATAAACCACTGGATGTGCCCGAACTGGCCGCCTTTGAAAGTATCACGAAAGGTTCCGGTGACCGTGAAATATCAACCACCATGGCCTTTGTCCGGTCACTGGCAGTGATGTTGCGCGATAAAAACATCAAAGAAAAAATCGTGCCGATTATCTGTGATGAAGCCCGAACGTTTGGTATGGAAGGTTTATTCCGACAGCTCGGTATTTATTCTCATCAGGGACAAAAATATGAGCCGGAAGACTCTGATCAGCTGATGTTTTACAAAGAATCCGAAGACGGCCAGGTGTTACAAGAAGGCATCACCGAAGCCGGCGCCATGTGCTCCTGGATTGCTGCGGCCACAGCCTACGCCAATTACAACACACCGATGATACCGTTCTACATTTATTATTCCATGTTCGGTCATCAGCGCATCGGTGATCTCTGCTGGGCTGCCGGAGATATGCGTGCCAAAGGGTTCTTATTGGGCGGTACTTCCGGTCGAACCACCTTAAACGGTGAAGGTTTACAGCACCAGGATGGTCATTCCCATGTGATTGCCTCCACCGTTCCAAACTGCATTAGTTATGACCCGACCTATGGCTACGAGGTTGTCGTGATTCTGCAATCCGGGCTTAAACGCATGTATGCGGACAACGAGGAAGTCTACTACTACATTACCCTTCTGAATGAAAATTACCCGCATCCTGAAATGCCCAAAGATTGTGAAGAGGGCATAATTAAGGGTATGTATAAATTAAAAGAACGTCCGAAAAAAGGCAAAGCCCAGGCACAATTACTCGGCAGCGGCAGTATTTTACGGGAAGTAGAAGCCGCCGCTGAGATGCTGCATAAAGATTTTGAGGTGGCCTGTGATGTTTGGAGCGCCACTTCTTTCACGGAGCTTAAACGTGAGGGCCAATCAGTGCAGCGGTACAACCGCTTACATGCCGATAAAAAACCCAAACTAAGTTATGTGGAGCAGTGTCTCGATAAACAACCGGGGCCGGTGATTGCCGCCACGGATTATGTACATGATTTTGCCGAACAAATCAGACCCTGGGTGACAGCGCCCTATGCCACGTTGGGTACCGATGGTTTTGGTCGTTCCGATACGCGCGAGCAGTTACGTGATTTTTTTGAAGTGTCACGACATCATATTGCTTACACCACGGTGGTGGAGCTGGTGAAAACCGGCGACTTGCCGAAAACTGCGATTAAAAAAGCCATCAAAGCCTATAACATTCAGACGGATTTAGACGATCCAAGAGTCTGCTAAGACAGTCGAGGACAGCATTGTGAGTGAAACAAAACAAATAAAAGTACCGGATATTGGTGATTTTTCCGATGTTGAGGTGATTGAAGTACTGGTCAGTGCCGGCGACGAAGTGGCGGCAGAAGATGCTATTATTACGCTTGAATCGGAGAAAGCCACCATCGAAGTCCCCAGCCCCGAAAGCGGCACCGTGGTTAAGATGTTGGTGAAAGAAGGTGACACGGTTTCTGAAGGTACGCCGATGATGGAACTTGAAATCAGTGCTGCAGATGATGCACCTGACGATGACGCTGCAGACGATGATAATCCAGACGCTAAAAAATCTGCTGAAAGTAAAACTGAAGCCAAACAAGATAAGTCAAAAGAAGACAAAGCCACAGAAGATGAGCTGAAACAAGCCAGGAGCAAACCGGAACCAGACAGCAGCGACGATGAAAGTGGTCCTAAACCACCACCGGTACCCGAAGAAGTGGCCACGGAACGCAAAGGAAAACTGGCCCATGCTTCACCTGCTGTGCGCAAATTTGCGCGCACCTTGGGTGTTGATGTGGCCCAAGTCAAAGGTACCGGCCGTAAAGGTCGGATAACCAGGGAAGATGTGGAAAAACACGTTAAAACAGCGATGCAATCCGGCGATACCGTGGTGAAAAGCGGTTTTGATGTGCCACCATTTCCGGCGGTTGATTTTACTGAATTTGGTGAAATAGAAACGAAAGCCTTAACCCGTATTCAGAAAATATCCGGTAAATACCTGCATCGTAATTGGGTGCGAATTCCCCATGTCACCCAGTATGATGAAGCCGATATCACTGAACTGGAAGAATTTCGTCAGGAAAACAAACAAGACGCCAAAGACATGGGCTTTAATTTAACGCCACTGGCGTTTATGGTTAAAGCGCTGGCCAAAGCCTTGAAAAAATTCCCGAGATTCAACAGTTCACTGGATATCAACGGCGAAAATATTATTTACAAAAAATATTTCCACATTGGTATTGCCGTGGATACCCCCGATGGTTTGGTGGTGCCGGTGATTCGTGATTGTGATAAAAAAGAAGTGTTCGAAATCGCCGAAGAAATGGCTGAAATATCAGAGCGCGCCCGGGACGGCAAACTATCACCCTCAGATATGCAGGGTGGCAGCATTTCGATTTCTTCCTTAGGTGGCATAGGCGGCACCGCCTTTACGCCGATTATCAACGCACCCGAAGTGGCGATATTGGGTATTTCAAGATCACAAATGAAACCGCTATGGAACGGCCAGGATTTTGAACCGAGACTGATGTTACCATTGTCTTTAAGTTATGATCATCGGGTGATTGACGGTGCCGAGGCCGCTCGATTTATCGTGTATTTATCTGATATCTTATCGGATATGAAGAAAATGCTGCTGTAAATAACTATGCCGGAACGGGTCAATATAAATGCCACAAATGTCAGGGTTATTTCTGACATACATCATGATCGGTTTGATGACCCGTTTACGCAACAGGTGGCATGGACGCCACTCAAATGTATCGGTAGTTTCTTAAACATTCAGC
>CAZWVE010000245.1:0-2866 GCA_964636925.1 uncultured Marinicella sp. | reverse complement strand
GGTTTTTTCTTGGCTTTCATAATATCCGGCAGTTTCACAAAGCGCGGCTCATTGAGACGCAGATCCGTGGAAATAACCGCCGGTAATTCAACTTCAATGGTTTCGAGGCCCGCATCCACTTCACGGGTGGCCCGTAAACCCTTGTCGGTGAATTCAATTTGCGAGACAAATGTGGCTTGCGGGCGGTTCCATAAGGTAGCCAGCATTTGTGGTGTCTGGTTGTTGTCATCATCAATGGCTTGTTTACCGGTAATCACTAAACCGGGTTGTTCCTTTTCAATGACGTTGTGTAATACTTGGGCTGCTTGCAGGGGTTGAACCGGTGACTGGGTATTGACCAAAATAGCACGATCGGCACCCATGGCCATGGCTGTTCTTAATTGTTGTTGTGATTCGTCACCACCAATCGTAACGACCACGACTTCATCGGCTTTGCCCTGTTCTTTGATACGCAGGGCTTCTTCGACAGCAATTTCGTCAAACGGGTTAATGCTCATTTTAACGCCGTCTATGGCGACGCCTGAGCCATCCGGCTTAACCTGAACTCGAACGTTGTAATCAACAACGCGTTTAATGGCAACAAGTATTTTCATAAAATCCGTACAGTTATAAAAGGCGCTGAATTATAGCACTTACACTTTAAAAATTCATTAGCCGGCGTTAACTCTTTCAGGCTTTAGGGTGAAATTTGAAACCGCGTTTTAAATCTTTTACGTAACCGTTTAAAATCAGCCTGCGACTGACGAACACCGGTTTCGGTATGGGCCAGGACAGCAGCCAACCAAGCGCCAATTCCGGCAGGTATTTAAACACCACAAATCCGTGCGCCAGATATTTTTGCCAAGGTGTTAAATGCTTGGAAATATAGATGTGTTTTGCTGCCAGACCGGCACGCTTACTGCGCACACGATCAGCTATGTGATATCTGCTTGAAATGCCGTGATGATGCAACCAGGTGGTTTTTGCTGTAACCGCGACGGTAAAACCCATGTGCCGGGCTCTGCGACATAAATCGACATCTTCCATAAACATAAAAAAAGCCTCGTCCCAGCCACCGAGCGCTTTAAAATCGCGGTGTTTCATTAAAATGACAGCACCGGATATCCAGTCGCAGTAAAAGAGAGTATCACCTTGCATGTCGCCTTTTGGCTGTTTAAAAAAACCGCCCAACAATGGCATAAAGCGCATGACTCCTGGAAATCGACCGGCAATGGATTGAGTCTTACCGTGATTATTAACCTGATGAGGGGCCAATAAATTAACGGCATTGTTTTGATGACTTGTCAGCAAATCCTGAATGCCGTCGGGTGGGATTTCTATATCCGGATTACAAAACAGCACAAATTCAGTGGCCACCCTGGCTGCGCCCAGGTTGCATCCTGCGGCAAATCCGGCATTATTTTTGTTAAAGAGCCATTCGATGTTGATAGACTGGTCTTTTAGGGATTCATTTAAACCGGTGAAATCAGGCTTGGGCTGACTTGAATGGTTATCAACGACAATAATCTGGATGGTTTTGAGGTAATCACGATCAAGCTTTTGCTGTAAGACACTGGTTAACAGTTTTGTTAGTACCTGCCAACTGTTGTAATTAACGATAACAATGGCTAATGATGTGGGCATGTGTGGTGGTCTGTTTGGCTAAAAGTCGTTATTATATCGCAAGCTGTTTGCCTGTTTTTGCAAAACTTGATTACTTGTTTGGGGCTGACCCGTGATGGGCATTCTGCTATAATTGCCGGTTTTCACGGATTCCATCTCAATGCATGAAAAATGGTTAGTGACCGGAGGTGCCGGCTTTATTGGCGGCAACTTCGTGTTACGTCAAGTGCTAAAACACAACAGAGCCATCATTAATCTTGATAAGCTCACCTATGCGGGTAACTTAGATACTTTGGCCAGTCTCAATGACAACCCCTTGCATCAACTGGTGCATGGAGATATCCAGGATCAGAATTTGCTGACGCAATTGTTACATGAACAGCAACCCAGTGTCGTCGTTCATTTTGCTGCTGAGTCTCATGTTGACCGTTCCATTGATGGTCCGCAGGCATTTATTGATACCAATATTATGGGGACTTTTCATCTGTTGCAGGCAGTCCTGGCCTATTACCAAAAATTAGCCGGTGAGAAGCAACAGCAATTTCGGTTTTTGCATGTGTCAACGGATGAGGTGTACGGTTCTTTGGGTGACACAGGTTACTTTACCGAAACCACCGCCTATGCGCCTAATTCACCGTATTCAGCTTCCAAAGCAGCCTCTGATCACTTGGTTCGGGCCTATCACCATACCTATGGTCTACCTGTACTGACCACTAATTGCTCTAATAATTACGGACCCTACCAGTTTCCCGAAAAATTGATTCCCCTGATGATTGATAAAGCGTTAACCGGTCAGGATTTACCGATTTACGGTGATGGAAAAAATGTTCGTGACTGGCTCTATGTGGAAGATCATTGTCGTGCTATCGAAGCGGTCATTGAACAGGGACGATTGGGTGAGGTCTATAATGTCGGTGGTAATGAAGAATGGCAAAATATTGATATTGTTCAGGCTGTTTGTGATTGTTTGGATCGATTGAAGCCGGCCGGTGAGTCGTACAAAAGCCAAATTACTTTCGTTAAAGACCGTCCCGGCCATGATAAAAGATATGCTATAGATTCCAGTAAGTTACAGAATGAACTTAAATGGAAACCTAAGGAAACATTTGAATCCGGTTTAGAAAAAACCGTGCAATGGTATTTAGACAATCAAACCTGGGTGAACCGTGTTAAAGACGGTCGTTATCAGGGACAACGTTTGGGCGAAGCCAGGGTACAACCACAGGAGTCAGCATGAATCGTAAGGGTCTTATTTTAGCCGGTG
>CAZWVE010000244.1:0-2866 GCA_964636925.1 uncultured Marinicella sp. | reverse complement strand
GGATTGACATTACTTCTTTGTTTATCAAAAAATCACAGAACAATAAAATTTTTTCCTCCCCTCTTGAGAGGGGATTGAGGGGTGTGTTCAATCAATCAAACACATTTTTGAATAAGGACATCACGACTGTTTATTCAAAACCATCTTTAAAAATCAGGATTTGATGAATCCAATCACGGATTAATGCCTGATCGCTGAGGCTTAAGGGTGGTGCATCACGGGGCATGCGGTTACCGGACAGTTGATTACTACAGTTAATTTTAAAGAATAAATAACTCATGCTTACCTGACCGGGTTCAATGCGATTGATTCCAGGAATCTGAAAACTCGGTACCGCCACGATATCATGTGCGCCTAAGGTTAAGTCCATAAAAGCAATCGGATCAGGCGGGCCGTGGCAGGCAACACAATGGGCATCAAAGATGGGCTGAATGTCCGCTTCAATATCCACCGCCGGGGTTTCAGCAATGGCACTTAAATCATCACAGCCGCTGATACCGGCAAAAACAGCATCCGGCACAGTGATACCCAGCAAGATAAACAGAACAATGTGCATCAGACAATATTCATAAAACCCAGATCACTGCTGTTAAAGCGACCGATGTTGGGAAGTATATCCGGGATTTGACTGATATCCACACCAAACCACTGCGCCAATGTGGCGGCATATTCATCCACGGCAATGGTCGGGATACAGCGGCCGTGGTCACTGACGGAATCAAGACTACCCGGCTCGATGATGGGCATATCACCATAAAAATCACCACCATTGACGGCACCACCCATAACGATATGACTGGCACCCCAACCATGATCTGAGCCCTGACCATTAGAGACCCAGGTGCGAGAAAAATCCGATGCAGTAAATAAAGTGACCTGATCTTCAACACCCAATTCAGCCATGGCCGCCTGAAAAGCACTTAATGCCCCATCGACATTTTGCATACCTACACCATGATCATTCAGGTGATTATCGTGATTATCAAAACCGCCCAGGCGGCAGAAAAATACCTGACGATTCATATTTAAATCACTCTGTACAGAAATCATACGTGCCACCATCTCAAGCTGCTCAGACAAGGTATTCCAGCCTTGTTGCTGCGGAAACGGTGTCACTAAAGGTATGGCATTGTCTAATGCCGTTGAAATAACACCGTCTAAATCCAGTGAACGCCTGAAAATATCGGCATAGCCTTGCTTAAACAGATTGCTTTGTGGTTCATCCATCAATTGATTGATGGCCGCCAAACGTGCCGGCCCGGCACCCCATTGCACATCATTTAAACTCAAGCTGCCCTGATTGGTCATGTGGTATTGGTTGATGACTTCACCGACTTGTAACTGGTTACTGCCCGATAATGAAATGTTCATGGACAAATCATTGCCGCCGTTGACTGTGCTGTGTAACAAATCGGCGATGCGACCGGTCCAACCGGATAATGAAGCCTGATCAGCCACCGATGTTTGCCATTGAATTTGCTGGTCTGAATGGGAAAACAAATTGGCCGGTACCGGTACCGAACCGTTATTATATTGGGCCTGATTAATGGGGTATGCCAGAGAGCCGACATTACTCACTATCGCCACTCTGTTTTGATTAAATAAAGTTTGCAGACCGGTTAAATTTGGGTGCAAGCCCCAATCACGACCACCGTTATTGAGCGGAGAAATAGGCAGTAAATCAGTGAAATTCAGAGCCAAATCACCCCGCACCTGGGAATAGGCCGCATGCTCAGCTGTGCCACGCGGCACCACCATATTGGCCGAGTCATTGCCACCGTCTAAGAAAACACAGACCAAAGCTTTATAGCCGCTGCCGCGAATACCTGAATTATTCAAAGCTGCTGCTTGGGCAAGCTGTAACAAGCCGCCTGCAGACAATAAGCCACCGGTGGCAAGCGCTGTGCACAGGGAATTTTTTAAAAAATCTCTTCTTTTCATTGTTCTCTCCTGTAGGGGCTACCGCTGCACCACAAAATCAGGCGATAAAACCATTACATAAATAACAGAAGCCAAGCGGGTAATGGCCGACTCCTGACTGATATCATTTAATAAATTTAAAGCCGTGGCTCTGGTTTGAGCCGACATTTGACCGGAAAACAACAATAAATCTAAATGGTCTAATAAAGCCGACGGATTATCAATCAGTAACAATTCCCGCTGTAATTGCAAGCGTGGCATATTGTCATTCCAATGACTGGCCAAATGATGCCCGCGGTTTATGGCCTCATTCATTTCATTGGCGACACTAATCACCGTGGTTTCACTGGTAATTTGAAACTCCGGTGACACCAGCCCCTGATTACGGATCGCCCCCGGCAGCTGATAGCCCGGTTTAAAAAAGTTAAACACCGATGGTGAACCCAAAGGTCGTTGTAAATAACTAAACTCCGGATTCCAGTTACCGTAACGTCCAGTGGGACTTCGGGCTTCAAAGGCCCGTAAAATATTTAAATATCGTAACAGTGGTTCTTTAAGTTTGCCATAAGCCGGATCACTGAGGTGGCTCGTATTGCGTGCTTCAGCATCGGTTAAAATGGCTCGAATTACAGCCTCCAGGTCGCCCCGGACACCGGCGCCATTATCCACAAAGACACTTGCCACCCGCTGTACATAGGCCGGTGACGGATTGCTGGTGACAAAGCGCTGAATCAGTTGTTTGGATATAAACGGCGGTACATTGGGGTGATTAAAAATATTATCCAATGCCGCGGTGAGGTCTTGATAAGCGGTTTGTCCGGCCGGGACAGTTAGGCCGTTGAGTAGAGTTTTGGCATCGGTGTCATGATAGGACTCAATCGGTTCCATCGGCGCATACGCATCCACCGTGGGCTCTATGGGATTACACCAGGTCCAATTATTCACT
>CAZWVE010000243.1:0-2869 GCA_964636925.1 uncultured Marinicella sp. | reverse complement strand
TCGATTAAACAAGTGGCGCATTTGGTTAACAATTCTTTGGTGCCCATCGAAGTGTTTGGTTTTGGCAGTTTATGTGTCATGGTGGAGGGTCGCTGCTTATTATCCTCTTACGCCACCGGCTTGGGTCCCAACAACCACGGTGCTTGTTCACCGGCTGAATTTGTTGAGTGGAAAAATACCGATAAGCATTTGGAAACCCGCTTAAACGGTATTTTGATTGACCAGGTGCCAAAAGATGAATCTGTGGGTTATCCGGTCATCTGCAAAGGTCGCTATCAGGTCAATGATCACATCGGTTATGCCATCGAAGAACCCACCAGTTTGAATACCTTGTCTATTCTGGCTGAATTAAAAGCCATCGGTGTCGCTGCTGTGAAAGTTGAAGGCCGACAACGCAGCCCGGCTTATGTCCGTCAAGTGACTGAAGTGATGCGCGCGGCCATCGATGACTGTCTGAAAAGTCCGGATGCTTACCAGGTGAAGGACAGCTGGAATCAAACCCTGGGCGATTTGTCAGAAGGCCAGCAAACCACCCTGGGGGCTTATTACAGGAAATGGCAATGACTGAACAAAAAGCAAAAAAATTATCACTGGCACCCATTCCTTATTTTTGGGACCGTGAATTTGTGACATCGTTTTATCAGCAGGTGGCAGCATCACCGGTTGATGTGGTTTATTTAGGCGAAGTTATTTGCAGTAAACGCCGGGCGTTATCGTTAAGCGATTGGCTTAGCATCGGCCATGAATTACAAGCAGCCGGTAAACAAGTGGTATTGTCGACCTTGTCTCTGTTGGAAGCCGCTTCTGAATTATCGGTGATGAGCAAAATTTGCCAACAAAATGAATTTTTAGTGGAAGTCAATGACATGTCGGCCGTGCAGTTACGTACAAGCCATGCAAACCCGGAATTTGTGGCCGGCAGTTCCATCAACATTTATAATCAACGGAGTCTGGACAAGCTCAAATCTCTGGGATTAACACGCTGGGTGTTACCCCATGAACACAATCAAGCAGCGATACATGCTTTTGAGTTAAGCGATATTGAAGTAGAACTACCCGCCTGGGGACGTTTATCGCTGGCCTACTCAGCCCGTTGCTTTACTGCTCGCACCCACAATCGCAGTAAAGATCAATGTGGCTTTATCTGTGATCAATACCCCGATGGTTTGGCCATGAAAACCCAGGAAAACAAAGATTTTCTAGTCATTAACGGTATTCAGACCCAATCCGGTAGTCTACAAAGCCATCTGCAAGCCTGCGATGATGATGCCGTGGATATATTGCGCATCACCCCGCAACAAAACCACTGTTTTGAGGTAATTGCAATTTTTGACCAAGTAAGAAATCAACAGTTGAGTATTTCAGAAGGTCAAAAACAACTCAGCCAATGTACACACCATCCCCTCAGTAACGGTTACTGGCATCAACAAGCCGGTAAAAACTGGGTGGCCTGAGCGATGATAGACTTTAATCGTCTTATCAGCCACGGACTGGATTCGCACCGCAGCCATCATGTTCACAGCTTGCGCGATTTTCTTGCACAATTAACCGATCGGAATGATTTATTGCAGGTAAATCAGCCGGTGGACTTATGCCATGAGTTAACTGCTGTTAGTCGCAAAAGCCTTATCGAACACGGCCCAGCCTTACAATTCAATGAACTGAAAAGTAAGCATAGCATACCGGTGATTGGCAATCTGTTCGGCACAGAACAACGTGTACTGCAGGCTCTGGGTGTTGCTGACAAAAATCAATTGAAAATCTTAGGGCAACAACTGGCTTACCTGCAATCACCGCAACTGCCTACGGATCTCAAACAAAGTCAAAGCCTGCTCAAACAATTTAAACGATTGAGTTTTGTCAATCCCCGCCAGGTTGATAATCCAGCCTGCCAGAATCATGTGCTTACAGGAGATGATGTCGACCTCAATCTGCTGCCTTTACCCACCTGTTGGCCGGATGATGTCAGTGCTTTATTAACTTTTGGTTTAGTCATAACCCGGGGGCCACGACAAAAACGCCAGAACATCGGTATTTACCGACAACAACCGATTGCCAAAAACAAGCTGATTATGCGTTGGCTGGCGCACCGGGGCGGTGCCACAGATTTTAGAGACTTTAAACAAACCAATCCGGGACAACGTTTTCCATTAGCAGTGGTCATTGGTGCCGATCCCATCACCACCTTAGCCGCTGTGGCGCCGATTCCCGATACCTTAAGTGAATACCATTTTGCCGGATTATTACGGGGTGCCAAGACCCAGATAACAGCCGGCGTAATACATTCGCATTTACACATTCCGGCACATGCTGAAATTGTTCTTGAAGGCTATATTGAACCGGATGAAACCGCCGCCGAAGGCCCGTTTGGCGATCACACCGGCTTTTATAATTCAGTGGATAATTTTCCTGTATTTACAGTGGAAGCCATGAGTTTTCGAGACCAGCCGCTCTTTCACACCAGCTATATGGGGCATCCCGGAGAGGATGAACCTTCGGTCATGGCTTCGGTGTTAAATGAATTATTCATACCACTGTTACAAAATCAGTTTCCTGAAATCGTTGATTTTTACTTACCACCGGCCGCCTGCTCTTATCGTATGGCTGTTGTCAGTATCCGTAAACAGTACCCCGGCCACGCGAAACGTATGATGATGGCTATTTGGTCATTTTTGCGTCAGTTCTCTTATACCAAGTACATTATTATCACGGATGAGGATATCAATATTCGGGTTTGGTCAGACGTTATCTGGGCCATCAGTACCCGTGCCGATCCGGCCAGAGACAGTTTTATTATAGAGCGCTCACCTGTCGTTTATCTGGATTTTTCCAGTCCTGAAAGTCGCTTGGGCGGTAAAATGGGGCTCGA
>CAZWVE010000242.1:0-2871 GCA_964636925.1 uncultured Marinicella sp. | reverse complement strand
CAAACCTTACCGGCGCGTGAATTCAATGCCGGCATTGGCGAAGCCATTAAATACGCCGGCATTAATCAGCCTGAATTTTACAACTGGTTGCACGACAACCGACTGGCGATTAAGCAACAGGATAAAGGCGCTTTACAGCATTTAATCAGCGCCTGTTGTGGTTTTAAAGCCGATATTGTTCGTGAGGACGAAAAGGAGCAGGGCGTGCGTGCTTTGCTTAATTTAGGCCATACCTTTGGCCATGCCATTGAAAATGTCAGTGGTTACCGCTATTTACATGGAGAGGCAGTGGCGTTGGGTATGGTTATGGCCGCCGATTTATCGGTACGTTTAGGCCATGCTGAGCCGGGATTAAAAGTGCAGTTTGTTGAATTAATTGAAGCCTTTGATTTGCCCCATATGCTACCGAATAATTATTCACCGGAACAGTTACTGAATGCCATGCGATTAGATAAAAAAGTACAATCAGGACAACACCGCTTAATTCTGATGCGTGGCATGGGCCGTGCTTTTGTGGCCAATGATATTGCAGAAAACGTTATCATTGAAACCATCCGTGCATGCAGTGAAGGAGATGGCCATGATTCTTAAAAGATACGCATTGACGGTCATCGCTTTGTTGATAACAACCGATGTCATGGCGCAGGATTTACCGGTTCCGGACAGTGACGTGTCTGACAGTGAACGCACCGAAGTGGTCTGCTATGCCACACAAGACCGTTGGGTTTGTACGCCAAAGGGCAGCGAAAAACCAACTGCGACCATTGAACAAATAAAAGCCGAATCAGATGGCGATGAAGCCGAATCGCTTACCGAAGACAGCCCTCTAAATCCACCTGATCCGCCGCCGGGCGTTGAATCAATCACCGACACTACGCCGGAACAGCCCGTCGTTAACCCGATGGCTGAAACACCGGAAGATGTTATCACCGAACAATCGCCACAAGCCACCATTCCGGCTGAACCACAACAGACGGAAACAAAAACACAACAGGCTGAAGAACAACCAAAGCCGGATTATGCCGGTGATAACTGGTTTCAGCACTACCCGGATCACTGGACCATCCAAATTGTCGGCGTCGCCAATCAACAAAATCTTGAAGCCTTTGTCCGACAACATCAATTGAATGACGGTGATTATCGTATTATCGAAACCCGTGCCAATGGAGCCCCCTGGTGGGTGGTGATTTATGGTCATTACCCGAACCGCGAAGCCGCTGATAGGGCCCGTACGGATTTACCCACACAATTAGCGAGCGATGCCTGGTTACGGCCCTTGTCATCCTTAGCAGGAGAATAAAATGTTTAAACCCGAAAACAGCGCCCTCATGATTATCGATGTCCAGGGCCGCTTAGCCAGTTTAATCCATGGCGCTGATGATTTAATTAAGGAAATTAACATCATGATAAAAGCGGCTGACATTTTGGACATGCCGGTTATCTGGATGGAGCAATACCCCCAGGGTCTGGGCTACACCGTGGATGCCATTAAAGACAATTTAGTTAATCATAAAGCCATCGAGAAAACCACGTTCAGTGGTTGCGGCTGTGATGATGTGATGCAAGCCCTCAAGGACAGTGACCGTAACCAGGTCATTGTCACCGGTATCGAGTCCCATGTTTGTGTTTACCAAACCGTTTTGGGCTTGATTAACGAAGGCTATCAGGTGGCCATTAACCAAGACGCCATATCCTCACGTACACCAACCAATAAGCAATTGGGCTTAGAACGCATGAAAGACGCCGGCGCCATCAAAACCTCCACCGAAATGATTTTATTCGAACTGATGCAAACCGCTAAACACCCGAACTTTAAGAAAATCTCAAACTTGTTAAAATAAATACCGGCTTAATCGATCATGATGGGTTAATCAGTTGGGTTATTATTAATGATTTCAATGCGACAAAATAAGTCGCACACAGTGTCTACAATGCCATTTAATTCTGGTCAAAACAGGACCAACCCAATACAATAATAACCATCAAGAACACACCGCTGTTCGCCATCCAAAACCCCAATAAAAACTCAAATAATACATGAAATTAATTATCGCCGGCGGCCGTGATTACCGCTTCACATCGAAAGACATCGAACGTCTAAATACCCTCGAAAACATCACAGAAGTCGTCTCCGGCGGTGCCAAAGGCGCCGATACTGAAGGCGAACACTGGGCACGAGAACAAAGCATTCCGATCAAAGTTTTTAAAGCCGACTGGAACCAATATGGCCGCGGCGCTGGCCCCAAACGCAACCAAGCCATGGCCGACTACGCCGACGCCGTGGCCTTATTCCCCGGCGGCAAAGGCACTGAGAATATGTTCAAACACGCCCAAAAGATTGGGTTGGTTATTTATGACTGGCGGGTGTGATTAAAGCTAAACCCACTGGCTGTCATACTCGGGCTCCGACCCGAGTATCTCATTACTTCTTAGGTCTTTCCTCAACGTGCCAAGATTCTCGTATCACCAAAAGTAGGGCCCATGAGGGCAGTGCGAAAATGACGGAATTTTTTTGTGCTGTGCTTAGATTTTATTTATCCGCCTCGTCTTCGGACTTGATCCGGAGACCCATGAAAAAAAGCAGAACATATATTTCGGTTTTGTAAGCACCTCACATCAACAGGAGAAAAACCATGCAACGACTAGAAAAAGAAATAAGAAAAAAACGCGCCAAGCTTCTGGCCGGACTCAACAGCGAACAAATCAAATTCTTTGAAGCCACCGAAGAACTCAGAGACTCCATAGATCGTTATAAATCGAAATTCCACGTGACGATGTTTCCCGAAGAATACGATTTTATGTACGATGATTCCGTGGACGCCAAAGCCCGCTACCGCGGTGATAACCCGATGTCTGAAAGTTACCAAACTA
>CAZWVE010000241.1:0-2886 GCA_964636925.1 uncultured Marinicella sp. | reverse complement strand
AACCAAATTTAACCAAATCATCGGCTTCCATATCCTTAAACATGGCCAATTCTTTTTCCTGTTCTTTGGCTGATGAAACATGAGCGGAAAAACCGATACCGGTTTTAGCAGATCGCTCTTGGATAATTTTTTCCAAGCCGGAAAATGCACCGCCACAAATAAACAATATGTTTTTGGTGTTCACTTGTAAAAACTCTTGTTGTGGGTGTTTACGCCCACCTTGCGGTGGAATTGAGGCGACCGTGCCTTCAATTAATTTCAACAAAGCTTGTTGAACGCCTTCTCCGGAAACATCACGGGTTATCGATGGGTTCTCTGATTTTCGTGATACTTTATCGATTTCATCAATGTAAATTATGCCCGATTCTGCTTTTTCGACATCATAGTCACAATTTTGCAGTAACTTCTGGATAATGTTTTCAACATCTTCACCCACATACCCGGCTTCCGTTAAAGTTGTGGCATCAGCGATGGTGAACGGCACATTTAAAATTCTGGCCAGGGTTTCTGCCAATAAAGTTTTACCTGATCCGGTCGGTCCAACCAGAAGAATATTGGATTTAGCCAGCTCAACATCCTCACTGTCAACCAGTGAGCGAATTCGCTTATAGTGGTTATACACCGCCACAGCCAATACTTTTTTGGCCGTTTCCTGACCAATAACGTATTCATCCAGTAATTCATGGATTCTTTTTGGCGTCGGTAAATCATCATGACCGTCGCTTAAAATGTCTTCCATTTCATCACGAATAATCTCATTACAGAGATCGACGCATTCGTCACAGATAAAGACACTTGGGCCTGCAATCAGCTTAGTCACTTCTTGTTGGCTTTTACCGCAAAAACTGCAGTGTTTAATCTCTTCTAATTTTTGATTGTCACTCATGGGCTCTATTTTTGGTTATCTCATCACTGGTATCTTACAAAAAATGCGCATAACTGCCTACTTTTAATACCAATAAAGCGGGTCAAAGGGTTTGTTGAGTTGTATATATGGCTTACATCAGCGCTTTCAAGTTGCCCGACACAAGCAACGCTGATTTGTTTAGTGACTGTTCATTTGAAAGAATAACGAGCCGATAGGGATTCATCGGCTCGTTTAAGGCAGGTTATTGACGGTGATCAACAACGTGATCGATTAAACCGTATGCTTTGGCTTCTTCGGCATCAAGAAAATTATCACGATCCGTATCTTTTTCAATCTTTTCAATACTTTGGCCGGAATGCTTGGCCATAATTTCATTCATTTTAGCCTTAATTTTCAACACCTCTCTGGCATGAATATCAATATCGGACGCTTGCCCCTGAAATCCACCCAAAGGTTGATGAATCATGACCCGCGAGTTGGGTAAAGCAAAACGCTTACCGGCGGTACCCGCGTTCAGTAAAAAAGCCCCCATACTGGCAGCCTGACCGATACACATGGTGCTGACATCCGGTTTTATAAACTGCATGGTGTCATAAATTGACATGCCTGAGGTAATCACGCCACCGGGGCTGTTGATATATAAATTAATATCCTTATCGGGGTTTTCAGCTTCTAAAAACAGCAGCTGAGCAACCACCAGGTTAGCCATATGATCTTCAATTTGACCCACCAGAAAAATAATGCGTTCTTTTAATAACCTTGAATAAATATCATAAGAACGCTCACCGCGAGCGGTGCGTTCAATGACCATCGGTACCAGTTGCATGGCTTCTTCTATGCGTTGCTTATTCATGAATTTTCTTTGGGTTTCATAATGTCGTCAAAACTTTGTTTGTTTTCTTTTATTTTGACTTCTGATTCAATCCATTCCATGACCTGAGCTTCTATGACGTTTTGTTCAACACTGGCCATCAACTCCTGATTCTGGTAATACATTTGAATCACTTCTTGAGGCTGCTCAAATGTCTGCGCAATCTCGTTTATTTGCTCTCTGACTTTGGTGAAGTCAGTTTTAATGTCTTGTTTTTTGGCAATGTCCTGAATAATAAGGCTGTTTAAAATTCTGTCTTTTGCCGCCGCTTCATAGTTAGAAGCATCTTGTAAAGGTGCATTTTCGTGACCCATTTGCTTGGCACGTTGTTGTTCCTGTTGTGCCATGTATTCACTTTCACGTTTTACCATAGATTCTGGCAAAAGCATATCAGCACATTGGCCGCGTAAGGCCTCTAAAGCTCTTTGCTTAAAACGATTGTTAACCGTTTGTTTCAGTTCTCGTTCTAAATTGTTTTTGATGTCTTCTTTTAATTGTGCAACATCACCACTTTCAATACCAAACGATTTGACAAATTCTTCATCAACTTTAGGCAATTTAGCTTTTTTTACTTCCTTAACTTTAAATTCAAATTTAACTTTTTGACCGGCTAATTCATCAACGTTGAAATCCTTGTCAAAATTCAATTCCAAAGAATTTTCTTCACCGGATTTCATACCAATCAGGGCTTTTTTCAATTCATCAGGAATACGACTTTCACCCAATAAGACGCCCATATGTTCTGTCTCTTCTTTGGGGAAAGTCAAATCCTTATTACTGGCTTTATAATCCAGAGTGACTAAATCTCCATTGGCAATTTTACCTTGTGAATCTTTCCATTCCTGCCGTTGTTTTTGCAGATTTGTGATCATGCCTTCAACATCATCTTCTGTGATTTCAGCTTTGTCTTTTTTGACTTCAATGTCATTAAATTTAATCTCAGGAACCTGTGGCATTAACTCAACTTTCGCCTCAAACACAAAGCCACCATCATCGGCGTCATCCGTTTTGGTGACTTCAGGTGCTGACGCTAATTCAAATTCATTATCAGCAATGGCTTTTTCAATGGAATTTTGCATAAGCTCACCCAATACTTCCTGACGGGCGTGTTGACCAAAACGTTGCACCAATATTTTTTTAGGTACAC
>CAZWVE010000240.1:0-2909 GCA_964636925.1 uncultured Marinicella sp. | reverse complement strand
AAATTGCTGGTCAAACGGTATTGGCCGATAAAGGTAGCATGATTATTCATGCCACGGATGCCCATGGCATTAATGTTCCCCGGTTTTGTTACCATAAAAAATTATCGATCGCTGCCAATTGCCGGATGTGCATGGTAGATGTGGAAAAAGCGCCTAAACCCTTACCGGCTTGTGCCACCCCGGTGGCCGATGGCATGAAAATATACACCCGTTCGAAACGGGCCACCAGCGGTCAGAAAAATGCCATGGAGTTTTTGCTCATAAACCATCCGTTGGATTGTCCGATTTGTGACCAGGGTGGGGAATGTGAATTACAGGATGTGGCGATGGGCTATGGACGTGATGTGTCACGTTTTGTTGAGGGTAAACGTTCTGTGGCTGACGAAGACCTGGGTAGTTTAGTGGCTTCGGATATGACCCGTTGCATTCACTGCACCCGTTGTGTCCGATTCTTGAATGAAATAGCAGGCACCGATGAATTGGGCGGTATTGGCCGCGGTGATCGGACCTATATTGCCACCGCTATTGGCCAGGGTCTTGACTCGGAAATGTCCGGTAATATTATTGATTTATGTCCGGTGGGCGCATTGACCAACAAGCCGTTTCGATTTAAGGCACGCGCCTGGGAATTGATGGCGACAGCCGGCTTGTCGATGCATGATGCCATCGGTTCAAACATTTTTTACCACACCCGACACGGTAAAATTCTGCGCGCAGTTCCGCAGGAAAATGAAGCCATTAACGAAGCCTGGCTGTCAGACCGCGATCGCTATGGAATTCATGGTCTTAATCACGAACAAGACCGTGTCACCCAGCCCATGATTAAACAAAGTGGTCAATGGAATGTTCTCTCCTGGGAAGACGCACTGACAATTTTGGCCGATAAATTAAAAAATACGGCACCTGAAAAAGTGGCCTTATATGCCGGACAACATGCCACCAGTGAAGAATATTACCTGTTACAAAAACTCTTTACACAGTTGGGCAGTGACCAACACGAACACCGCCTGACCACTGTTGACTTTAGTGGACCTTTTAGAGCCCCGCGTAATGATGTGGCTTTATCGGAAGTGGCCGATCAAGAGCAAATTATTCTGGTTGGTTGTTATGCACGACATGAACAACCGATTTTAAACCATAAAATCAGACAGGCCTGGTTAAAAGGGGCACAAGTGAATGCCTTTGGACCGTGTCATTTTGAACAAAATTTTGATTTGAATTTAGACATCACCGGTCATCAAATGGATTGGGTTAAAAAACTGGGTGCACTGGCGGTCAGTTTGTCTGAAATTAGCGGCCAAAAACCTGAAGGTCCTTTGGGTGACTGGTTGGCACAACAAGCTGCTGATGAAGATATTAATTCATTGGCAAAATCACTCATGAAAAAAGAGCAGCCGACCTTATTTGTGGTCGGTCAGATCGCTGCACGTCATCGACAAGCACAGTTAATTCAAGCCCTGGTGGAGTGGATGGCACAATTGGTTAATGCCTCAGTGAAACAGGTTCTTGATGGTGCCAACAGTTATGGAGCCGCCTTAAACGGGTTATACAATGATCAGGATATTAAAAACAATGAACACACCGTAAACATCATTTATCAAGCGGAAATTCAGGATTTTGCCGAACCGGCTAAGATTAAAGAATGCCTGGTTAACAGTGAGATGACTGTTGTTTTTAATGCATTTTGTGATGAGGCACTTAAAGCACGTGCCGATATGATACTACCGACCGCATTGTTACCTGAATCCAGTGGTAGCCTGGTCAATAATGACGGTGTCAGACAAACAGCACTGGTGGCGCACAAAGCACCGGGTGAAACAAAACCCGGTTGGCGAATATTGCGGGTGTTGGGTAATATCATGGGTTTTCAGGGTTTTGATTATGAGGATGTCTACGAAGTTATGACTGAAACTGAGAAATTAAAACCGACATCTGCAGTGCCGCCTATACAGTTGCAAGAAACCAATGCGGCTACAGTTAAAGGGTTGGTTTTATTTGCTCATCGTGGTATTTATGACGGTGATGCACTGGTTCGGCGTTCACAACCATTACAGACATCGAAACTGGCCACTGCGGATACCGTTTATGTTAATCCCGGTGATTTATTATCAATTGGTTTTGCTGCCGGTGATCTGGTTTCTGTGGAACAGAACGGCCGTTATGCTGAGTTGACACTGGCCACTGATGAGGCTGTGCCGACCGGTTCAGCAGTTATTCATATGGGCCGACTGTCCAGTTTGAACATCAATGCCGGTGAATTATCGGTCAGCATTATTGGAGCCCAATCATGATGGAAACAGTGATTTATTTAGCCTGGACCATGGCCAAAATATTGGCCATCGTGTTATCCGTGGTACTGGTGGTTGCTTACCTGACCTATTTTGAGAGAAAAGTCATTGGCTTCATGCACGCCCGAATTGGACCCAATCGGGTGGGGTTTTTGGGATTTAAATTACGCGGCATTGGTCAGCCTTTTGCCGATGTTTTAAAACTATTGACCAAAGAGATTATTTTTCCTCAGAAGGCCAATAAGTTCCTGTTTGTGATTGCCCCCATGATCACATTAGCTACGGCATTTGCGGCCTGGGCGGTGATTCCATTCTCCGATGGTTTGGTTCTGGCGGATGTCAATGCCGGCCTGATTTATGTGTTGGCCATGACCTCTCTCGGGGTTTATGGAGTGATTATTGCCGGTTGGGCATCTAACTCCAAATATGCCTTACTGGGTGCTTTACGTTCAGCGGCACAGATTATTTCTTATGAAATTGCCATGGGTTTTGCCCTGGTTGGTGTTTTAGTGGCAGCAGGGACGCTTAATTTAAGCGGAATTGTCGAAGGTCAGCAAGGGGGTATTCTAAATTGGTATTTTATACCGTTATTTCCTTTGTTTTTGGTGTATTACATTTCCG
>CAZWVE010000239.1:0-2923 GCA_964636925.1 uncultured Marinicella sp. | reverse complement strand
ACCTTGTAAAGCCCGACTAATTAAATCTAAACTCTCTGCGGCACTGTTTACCACCAACGGTTCCAGACTTTGTTGCGGTACCCCAAAATCTTCCGGTTGCACCGAATATTCGCTCACCACACCATGTTTTAATTCACAAATATAAGTTGGTGTCGCCAGTGAAATTTCATCCATGCCATCATGGGAATGCACGAACATAACATGTTCAGAGCCAACGTTATGCATCACTTCGGCAGCCAGACGCATCCAGTCCTTGGAAAAGATACCAATCACCTGGCGCTTGGTGCCGGCCGGATTAGTCAGAGGTCCCAGTAAATTAAATAAGGTTCGTACCCCCAATTCCTTACGCGGTAACACCGCATGTTTGGTGGCACCATGGTGTGCCGGAGCAAACAAAAACCCGATATTTAAGGTTTCAATACATTGCGCCACCTGTTCAGGGCTAAGATTCAAATTCATGCCACCGGCCTCTAACACATCGGCTGAACCGGTGGTCGAGGACACCGAGCGGTTACCGTGTTTCGCCACCGGACAGCCGGCGGCTGCGGCCACAAATGCGGTGCCGGTCGAAACGTTAAACACACCAATGCCATCACCGCCAGTGCCACAGGTATCAATAATATCGGTACAATCACAATTAACCCGTGTGGCCCGTTGCCGCATGACATTGACAGCCTCAGTGATTTGCGGCGCGGTTTCACCCCGAATTTTCATTGCCATCAGCCAGCCTCCGATCTGTGCCGGCGTGGCCTCACCATCCATAATCTGATTCATCACGGCTGTGACCATGCCATCGGGCATGGTTTGACCATCGCCCAACAGATCCAAAGCATCTTGTATTGCGGTTTTTGACATAAATTTATTGTTGCTTTATAAAATTCTCAAGCATTTGATGACCATGCTCGGTTAAAATACTTTCGGGATGAAACTGCACCCCGCTAATGGCGTATTCACGGTGACGAAAGCCCATAATTTCATCCATTTTACCATCTGACTCTTGCGTCCAGGCAGTCACTTCCAGACATTCAGGCAAGCTGTCCTGCGCCACCACCAGCGAATGATAACGGGTGGCATTAAAAGGGTTATCCAAACCTGCAAAGATATCCGTATTATGATGATAAATTTGTGAGATTTTGCCGTGCATAATGGTTTTCGCCCGCACCACCTCACCGCCAAATACCTGACCAATACTTTGATGGCCCAAACAAACGCCCAATAAAGGTATAGTGCCCTGACAGGCG
Organism: uncultured Marinicella sp.; assembly: GCA_964636925.1. Lineage (GTDB taxonomy): Bacteria > Pseudomonadota > Gammaproteobacteria > Xanthomonadales > Marinicellaceae > Marinicella. The sequence continues at coordinate 1,682 of CAZWVE010000239.1, read as the reverse complement.
CGAATCAACGCCATGGAAATACCGGCCCTGTCGGGATCACATGGCCCCGGTGAAATCACCACATGATCAGGCTTTAAAGCCAGGGCTTTGTCCACGGTAATTTCATCATTGCGATACACCACCACCTCACAACCCAACTCACCAAAATACTGCACCAGGTTATAGGTAAAAGAATCATAGTTATCGATCATCAACAGCATGTGATCTGCCCATCCATCAAGTTTTCATTCAAATCAGGCATTGTACAGAAAAAGCACCATTTACGTACACTCAATATTAAAACCCATCGGCTGCCTGCGCCACGGCTTTAATCACGGCGCGGGCTTTGTTCATAATTTCCTGCCACTCATTCTCAGGCACGCTGTCAGCGACGATGCCGGCACCGGCCTGGATATGCAGCTGCTGGTCTTTAATCACCGCCGTGCGGATGGCGATGGCCAAGTCCATATCATCGTGCCAACCCCAGTAGCCGACGGCCCCGGCATAAACGTTGCGCTTGACCTTTTCAAGTTCGGCAATAATCTCCATGGCACGGACTTTAGCGGCACCGGATAAAGTGCCGGCAGGGAACACGGCTTTGATAATATCGGCATTACTCAAACCTTTCTTAAGTTGTGCTCGGACTTCAGAAACAATGTGCATGACATGGGAATAATGCTCAATCACCATTTTGTCTTTCAGTTCAACACTGCCGACTTCGGCAATCCGGCCCAGGTCATTGCGACCCAGATCAATCAGCATCAGATGCTCCGCTAATTCTTTCGGATCATTCAACAATTCAGCTTCTAAGGCTTTGTCTTCTGCGTCATCTTTACCACGCGGTCGGGTGCCGGCAATCGGCCGTAAGGTGACTTCATTGTCAATCCGACGCACCAGCACTTCCGGCGATGAACCCACCACCTGATAATCACCAAAGTCCATAAAGTACATATAGGGACTTGGGTTTGAGGCGCGTAAAGCCCGATAAACATCCAAGGGACGGGCATTGAATTCGGTGGTAATGCGTTGTGATAACACCACCTGCATGATGTCGCCGGCTTCAATGTAGTCTTTACATTGTTTAACCGCATCACTGAATTCTGATTCAGTAAAACCGGTTTTAAAGTCGGTGGTATTAATGCTGTCTGGGTTAATCATTTCCGCATAGCCGGTGCTGCCTGAGCGCAATCGATGCACCAGGTCATCTAAGCGTTTTCGGCCGCGTGCATAGGCGTGCTTATGACCCGGATCGACATGCTCAATCAGCCACACTTTACCGGCCAGATTGTCGAAAACAGCCACTGTCTCAGCCAGCATCATATGGATATCGGGAATTTCTAAGGTATCAGGTGGCGCTAAACCGACGAGCTTGGGCTCAATGTGTTCAATGGTTTCATAGCCCATATAACCAACCAAACCACCTGAAAAACCGGGCAACTCATCGATTTCAGGCACTTTATAACGATTTTTAATGGCTTCAACGGTGGTCAGCATATCTTCAGTCTGGTAACTGTCCACCGATTCATTGTAATTAAATTCTTGAACCTCATTGCCCGAGATATGAAAACGCATATCAGCCGATAAGCCAATAATTGAATAGCGTCCCCAGCGGGCACCGCCTTCCACCGACTCCAATAAAAAAGTGTGTGGACCGTTGGCCAGTTTAAGCCAGGCACTTAAGGGCGTATCCAAATCTGCTGACA
>CAZWVE010000238.1:0-2937 GCA_964636925.1 uncultured Marinicella sp. | reverse complement strand
CCGGCTTATAAGTCGCCTGGCTCGCTTCCAAACCCGGGGAAAACCATCGGACACCGCAAAGGTGGTGGAAAACAAGGCCAGAAAAGTCACGATGGCCATTAACAGCCAACTCCAGTCACCCAAAGCCAGGCTGTAAAGTCCGACCAGCTGCCCCGCAAAATCCGCCGCTGATTGGGCAAAGCCCTGGCCTTGACCAAACATCAGTAGGGCGCCCAGCCAGAGAAAAATAACAGCCAGAATAATACTCACACAATAACCGATATTGAAATCAGTTGCGGCATTTTTGGCGGCTTCATGACCCGGCTTATCAATTCGTAATGTGGTCCAAATAGAATGCCAGACAGAAATCTCAATGGACGTTGGCATCCAACCAATCAGAGCCACAATAAAAGCGATGCTGGCAGCAGAGGTTAAGGAAATAACAGGTGCTTTACCCGATGGTGTAAATCCCAATCGATGAACCGCTGCGAACCAGGCAATGACACTTAAGACCGCTAACAAGAACATCATCCATTTAAGTAAAGTGCTCAACGCCCTGTAATGGCCAATGATTAAAACCGCACACACAATTGTCAGAATCAAAGCAGCCCATTGCGATAATGACAAGACATCACCAAATAAATTCATGGCCAAGGCCGCGGTCACAATGGTCACCCCGGATTGAATAAAAAACATGGTGATGAAGGTCAGCAGTAAAAACAAATAAAAGGCCCATTGTCCGATATTTTTATACCCATCCAACAGACTGTTTCCCGTTAAGGCGGCATATTTCGGGCCAAACAGAAAGAACGGGTATTTTGTTACATGTGCCAGTAAGATAAAACCGAGCAAGGCAAAACCAAAATCAGCGCCCGCCCGCGTCGACTGTACGATATGCGAAACGCCAATACTGGTGGCCGCCCAGACAATACCCGGACCTAACAGTGCAAATAGTTTTGAAACCCTCATTTTTATTGTAGATTTAATTTGATTATAAATTAATCGGTCTTGCTTAAATTTGCAAATATTTTGGTTGATAGTGTAGGTGTCCCCGGAAACCATAATAAATGATTGAATTGTCTTAAAATATAGGTTGATGGATAACCTCATCTCAGGGACCAGCCAATGACGCAACCATCATCCAGTCGGTTAATGCATAAAACAGGGAAGTATCAACTGACAAAAAATCTTCTGAATGTGAGGTCTTAACAGGGTTATTAAGGAAAAATTCAGAACATTTTCAGACCATTTTCAAGCCCTAAAAGAATCAATTCACTAAACTTCTGAACATACTGTAAGCCCTAAAGAACAATTTTACTAGGGCCTGCACTCAACCAATCAGGAGAGAATTATGCCTTACAAAATTATTATAATGTTGTTTTTGATGATAATCAGCCACAAACAAGTTAACGCTCAAGCCTTACATTGGCTCAGTCAACCCAACGGCCAATTGGGCGCAGAGCTAAATGGTGACGTCTATTCCGCAAAAACCTCTGCCAATGGTCGCTTTATCGCTTTTGTCAGCGCCGCATCTAACATCGTTGCCGGGGATAACAACCAAATATCTGATTTGTTTGTTTATGACAGCTTGAACAACACCACCCGCAGAGCCACAAAAACCGCCACTGGCGAGATTCCGGCAGATTCCTTTACAATTTTAGAATTTTCCAAACCAACATCAGATGGACAGTGGGTGGCGTTTACTGCACTTGTGAAGCCTCCGGGTGGTGGACCTTCTACAAGACCGATGTACCTTAAAAACTTAAATACCGGAGCTCTGGAGGTTGCCAGTTTTGACAGTGTGGCTGGCGCCTTTGATGTGTCTGGCTCGGTACACCTTGCAGATGATGCCGGTTCGTTAACCTTCATCACTTCAGAAAATTTAGACCCTCTGCACACTGGTTTCAGAGAAAATTTGTATCGAAAAAACTTAAGCACCAACCAATATACTTTACTCAGTAAATCATTTGATAACACTGCTGGTGTCAATAATTCCATCAGTAGTTTTTCAGTTTCAGCCAATAACAGATACATTGCATTCGCGAGTCGAGCCACTAATTTAACCGCCGATACGGTGGTTGGCAACAATGGTTATTTATATGACAATGTCAGTGGCACATTTCAGGTGTTCACAGTAAAACCCAACGGTCAAGTCACAACCGACGTCCAGTTTATAGGTCCTTCCTCAATTTCAGTCAGTAACCAGGGTCAGGTGGCTCATGTAAGCAGACAAACTGATTTGGTGAGTAATGACAACAACGGTCAAAGTGATTTGTTTTTGTTCAATGGCAGTCAGAACATTCGTCTTAACTTAAATGAGAACGGCCAAGAAATAACCGACCCGAATGTCAATTCAGTGATAATCAGTGCCGATGGTACGCGCGTGATTTTTTCCGATACAAGCGCCCTTTTGCCCGGTGACACCAATGGTATACAGGATGTGTACACGTATGAAGTCGGTAGCGCGCAAATCAGTCGGTTAATCACTACCCCGGTGAATACCAGCTCTATACTAACACCCAATAACCAGTCACAGGATTTATCAGCCAATGGTCAAAAACTGTTGCTGAGATCCAGTGCAGATTTAACCAACAGCCCAAATTACAGTTATCGCGCTACGTTGTTTGAATACGACTTTACCAACCAACAAATCCAACACCTCAATCCGGTTGTTTTCAACCCCAATACAATAACCACCAATGTCTATCAGCCTAAAATAAGCGCTGACCAACAATCGGTTATCTATTCATCCGCAACCCGAAATCTAACCACCCAAGTGGACAATGATTCAAATTTGGATTTGTTCTTATTGGACAGAAACAGTGACCAGCACCTTAAAATTGGTAAAAATCTCTCTCATTCATCTTCTCAAATACTCTACAGCATATCGCCATCGGGTGAGTTCATCACTTTTACTTCGAACTTTTTTCAGCCCAACGGTACGGTTGATCTGGGTGG
>CAZWVE010000237.1:0-2947 GCA_964636925.1 uncultured Marinicella sp. | reverse complement strand
ATTCACAGCCGGGAGAATGTTCGCAGTCTGATTTTGCGTGCCGATTATCAAGGCTGTGAAGATGGCAAAATATGTTATCCGCCGACTGAGAAAATGGTTACTGTGGATCTGCCGGCCGGGGCTGTTATCAGTCAACCAAGCTCATCTTCTGTGGTCAACAATGTAAATAACAGTTCAGCCGGTGGGTTGTCCGAGCAGCAGAAACTCACTCAGGACATTGCTGCCGATGCACAATGGTGGACTGTATTAAGGTTTTTTGGCTTTGGTTTGTTGCTGGCCTTGACCCCCTGTGTGTTTCCGATGATTCCGATTTTATCGTCGTTGATCGTGGGTCAAAATATTCACAGCGCCTCTAAAGCCTTTTTATTGTCCTTGGTGTATGTGCTGGCGATGGCGTTAACCTATACTGTGGTGGGGGTTGTGGCCGGTTTGCTGGGCGCTAATCTGCAAGCCGTATTCCAAAAACCATGGATACTCATTTCATTTTCTTTGGTGTTTGTTTTATTGGCCTTATCCATGTTTGGTTTTTATGACCTGCAATTGCCCGCCAAATGGCAAAATAAATTATCCAGTTTGTCCAATAAACAAAAAAGCGGTTCTTTGCTCGGTGTGGCTGTCATGGGTTTATTATCAGCCTTGATTGTTGGGCCTTGTGTGGCACCGCCATTAGCCGCTGCGGTGATTTATATATCCACCGAACAAAACGGTGCGGTGATGGGTGGTTTGGCTTTATTTGCGATGTCCATGGGGATGGGTGCACCCTTGTTGCTGATCGGTGCGTCTGCAGGAAAATGGACGCCGCAAGCCGGTGGCTGGATGAATGTGGTGAAATCATTCTTTGGTATTGCTTTATTGGGCATGGCCATTTGGTTTATGGCGCGCATTTTGCCGGAAACTGTGGTGTTGTTCTTGTGGGGCTTGTTGTTAGTGGCCAGTGGTATGATGTGGCACCAAAATGCCAGAGATAATGGTATTAGTGGCTGGATGATGAGTTTATTTGATGCCTTGAAAATTTTATTATTGGTCATTGGTGTGGCGCAGATAATTGGTGCCTTGGCAGGTCAAAAAGATCCGCTACAACCTTTGCAAGGTATCTTCGCCGGCGGTGGTTCAACGGTCAATCAGAAACAACAACTGGAATTTGAAACCATTAAATCGTTGGACGAATTTCAACAGCGCTTGGCGAGTAGCGATAAACCGGTGTATTTAGATTTTTATGCTGACTGGTGTATTGAATGTAAGCGCATGGAGCGGACCACCTTTCAGGATTCGGATATTGTCGATTTGTCACAGCATTTCACCTTGCTTAAAGCTGATGTCACGGCCAATGATGACATCGATCAGGCTTTGATGAGTCACTTTGGTATTTTTGGACCTCCGGCCAGTTTGTTTTTTGATACCGAAGGCAAACCGTTAAGTCAATATAATTTCTTTGGTTATAAAGACGCCGCGGCCCTGAAACAAACGTTTGAAAAAATATTGATGTAGGATACTTTCTGGACATTCAAAGCTGTTTGATGCAAAATCGCAGAACTTAGTCGCTAATTCATCAAAAAAGATATGCGCGAAATAGCTGTTATACACGGACCTAATTTAAACCTGTTGGGACGCCGGGAACCCACGGTTTATGGCCGGCAAAGCTTGCAAGATATCAATGAATCAATCAAACACGAAGCCGATTCATTGTCACTGGCCGTGCGTTTTTTTCAATCCAATGCCGAGCATGAACTGGTGGATTATGTTCAAAGCTGTGTTGATGACGTGGATGCGGTCATCATTAATCCCGCGGCACTGACCCACACCAGTGTCGCCTTACGCGATGCTTTGTTGGCGGTTGAGCTGCCTTTTATCGAGGTACATTTATCGAACGTGGCTGCCCGGGAGGCTTTTCGCCGGCGGTCGTATTTTGCCGATAAAGCGGTGGCAACCATTTCAGGTTTAGGGCCTGAAGGTTATTTAGCTGCATTACGTTTTTGGCCCACTTATACATTTTAGGAGTCGTTATGGATATTAGAAAAATTAAAAAACTGATTGAGCTGTTAGAGCAATCATCCTTAACAGAAATTGAAATTACCGAAAATGAGGACAAGATTCGATTATCCAGACGATCAATGGAATCGAACCAATCACATTCTTATGTAATGTCGGCGCCGCAAGCAACGGCCCAGCCCGCTCAAAACCAGACATTGGTGTCATCCTCAGCCCAGCAAAGTCAGGAAGACGAGGTGGCTGAACCCACCGGTCACATTGTCAGAAGCCCCATGGTCGGGACTTTTTATGCCAGCCCCTCACCCGATGCTGAGCCTTTTGTTAAAGTGGGTCAGTCTGTCAATGTCGGTGACACGTTATGCATGGTTGAAGCCATGAAAATGTTTAACCAAATTGAGTCTGAATTTAAAGGAAAAATTAAACGAATTCTGGTGGAAAATGCCCAGCCGGTTGAGTTTGACGAACCCCTGTTTGAAATCGAATAAAACCCCCGGGAGAGACCATGTTCAGTAAAATAGTGATTGCCAATCGTGGTGAAATTGCCTTAAGGATTTTACGCGCTTGCCAAACCATGGGCATTAAAACCGTGGCTGTCCATTCGACAGTTGATCGAAACCAAAAGCACGTCGGTATGGCCGATGAGTCAGTCTGTATTGGACCACCCCCGGCTGTTGAATCTTATTTGGATATCCCGAAAATTATTGCTGCTGCTGAAGTCACCGATGCCGAAGCGATTCATCCGGGTTATGGGTTCTTGGCGGAAAATGCTGAATTTGCCGAATGTATCGCCGAATCGGGATTTAAGTTTATTGGCCCCCGGGCTGAAACCATTCGTCTCATGGGCGATAAAGTGGCGGCCATTGAAGCCATGAAAAAAGCCGGTGTCCCCTGTGTCCCCGGTTCCGATGGCCCGCTCGGAGAAGACGTCGATACCAACCTGAAAATGGCCAAAAAAATC
>CAZWVE010000236.1:0-2962 GCA_964636925.1 uncultured Marinicella sp. | reverse complement strand
GTAGGAATCAGCAAATTAAGATTCCTGAGGTGAGGCTGATTGACCAAAACGGTGATCAGGTTGGTGTTATGGCAACCGATGAAGCGTGTAAACTCGCCGCAGATGTCGGATTGGATTTGGTGGAAATTTCACCCAAAGCCAGGCCACCGGTTTGTAAAATCATGGATTATGGTAAGTTCAAGTTTGAACAGGCCAAGAAACAGCAACAAGCCAAGAAAAAACAAAAGAAAGTTCAACTGAAAGAGGTCAAATTCAGACCCAATACAGATGAAGGCGATTTTCAAGTCAAAATGAAGAATTTGCGCAAATTCATTGATCAGGGAAACAAGGTTAAAGTAACCATTATGTTTCGCGGTCGTGAATTAGCGCATCGAGAACTCGGTTCGCAAATGTTGGATCGGGTGGTTGAAGAAGTACAGGATGAAGCGGTTGTTGAACAACGGCCGGCGAAAATGGAAGGTCGCTTTATGATTATGTTACTGGCCCCGAAATCGGACAAATAACCAATCATAAGAAGTCCTCGTCGCTACTTTTTTTTGCACAACAAAAAGAAGTGGCTACGAAGACACTGGCGAGAGGCCGTTGGTGAGCGCAGGGCAGGCAATGTAGTGAGAGCGGTTTTAACGAAGTTAAAGAAGTACTCACGAAATGCCGCAGCCCGTGAATCAGCAGCATCGACCCTAAAATAAGTCGTAATGGTTGCGGTTTTCACGTAGTGAAAGAAGCGGCCATGAAGACACGGCGAGATACAGTTGGTGAGCGCATGTGAATCAGTAGCATCGACCCTAAAATAAGTTGTAGTAGTTACGGTTTTTTGCGTAGCAAAAAGAAGTGGCTACGAAGACACCCAGAAGAAGCTGACCTGTGAGTCCCAAAAATGCCGTTCAATCGGCAACTTGCAGGAGTGTACAATAAAATACAGGAGGCATTATGCCAAAGATTAAGACTAAAAAAGGCGCGGCTAAGCGCTTTAAAAAAACCGCGGGCGGTTTTAAGCGTAAACATGCTTATCGCTCACATATTTTGACTAAAATGAGTCAGAAACGTAAACGTAATTTACGTGGCACCAGCCTTGTTCATGAAGCCGATGAAGCGGTGATTGAACGTTTGTTACCCTACGCTAAATAAAAGGAGTTAAATTATGGCCAGAGTGAAAAGAGGCGTACAAGCCCGTAAAAAACACAAAAAAATTCTTAAATTAGCCAAAGGCTATTACAACGCACGACGCAAAATCTATCGCGTGGCGAAGCAAGCAGTGATTAAAGCGGAACAGTATTCTTACCGTGACCGTCGTAATCGTAAACGTGCTTTCCGTGCATTATGGATTACCCGTATTAACGCCGGTGCCCGTAATAACGGCTTAAGTTATTCACGATTTATAAACGGCTTGAAAAAAGCTGATATCTCTTTAGATCGTAAAATCTTGGCCGATATGGCAGTGCATGATAAAGCGGGTTTTGCCGCTGTGGTTGAGCAAGCCAAAGCCGCCTTGTCATCATAATCAATACCCTGCGGGGTATTGTTTTAAGTTACGATAAGAGGAATCAGTGTTCACTGGTTCCTCTTTTTTTTTAAGTTATGAATAAGATATTAACTGATTAAAATTTTCTAAAATCAAGAGAAGTCAAGTGAATCATTGGGACAACATATTAAAAGAAGCCATCACTGCCGTGCAATCTGCCAGCGACACCCGTTCTTTGGATGACGTGCGGGTTCAGTATGTCGGTAAAAAGGGTGTTATTACAACGGGCTTGAAAGATTTGGGTCAATTGCCGCCGCAAGAACGCAAGCAAGCAGGTCAGTTGATTAATGAAGCCAAACAAGCGTTGTTTAAAGCCATTCAAGCACGTAAGGAACAGCTTATGGCGGAAGAATTAAATCAACGTTTAATGGCAGAATCGATAGATGTTACGTTACCGGGACGGCAACAGTCAAGCGGGGGGTTACATCCGGTAACCCGTACCATGCAGCGCATCATTGATTTATTTTCACAGGTAGGCTTTCAGGTGGTGACCGGACCTGAAGTTGAGGATGATTATCACAACTTTGAGGCCTTAAATTTCCCACCGCATCATCCTGCCCGGGCCATGCACGATACGTTTTATTTTCCGGATGGTCACTTATTAAGAACACACACGTCACCGGTACAAATTCGGGCCATGAAAACCATGCAACCACCGATTAAGATTATTGCGCCGGGCAAAGTTTATCGCAGTGACTCTGATCAAACCCATACCCCGATGTTTCATCAGATCGAAGGTCTTGTCATCACAGAAGATGTTACCTTTACGGGACTAAAAGGTGTTTTAAATCAGTTTGTTAACGCCTTTTTTGAAGATGATTTAGAGATTAGATTGCGACCTTCCTATTTCCCTTTTACCGAGCCCTCTGCAGAAGTGGATGTGGCCTGGAAAAAAGAAGATGGCAGTCAAGGTTGGTTAGAAGTATTGGGATGCGGAATGGTACATCCAAATGTATTAAAAGCGGGCGGTATTGACCCAAAAAAATACACCGGTTTTGCGTTTGGTCTGGGTGTTGAGCGTTTTGCCATGCTACGTTATGGCGTACAGGATTTGCGTCAGTTTTTTGAAAATGATGTGCGATTTTTGCAACAATTTAGGGCTTAATGGGATAACAGAATGAAAATAAGTGAACAGTGGATAAATGAATGGGTGGATTTAAATCAAGCCACCGATAAAACCGTTTCCCAATTAACCATGCTTGGCTTAGAAGTGGATGAAGTGCTCCCGGCCGCCTGTGATTTTAGGGGTGTGGTGGTGGCTGAAATCATCGATTGTCAGCCCCATCCTAATGCCGACAAATTAAAAATATGTTCGGTTAATGACGGTCAAAACCGGTTACAAATTGTTTGTGGTGCGCCAAATGCCCGTACCGGCATCAAGGTTCCCTTGGCACAGGTCGGTGCCATCTTGCCCGGTGATTTTAAAATCAAAAAATCAAA
>CAZWVE010000235.1:0-2977 GCA_964636925.1 uncultured Marinicella sp. | reverse complement strand
ATCAACGGCAGTTAACGGTTTATTTGCCGCCGGGTTATGATCAGGCACAGAAATATCCAGTGATGTATTATTTAGCCGCTTATACCAACAGTGGTTTAGGTGTCACCGGATGGCGAAATTTTGGTGAATCCATTCCCGAACGGTTGGATCGGTTGATTGCTGAGAAGAAAATAGGACCGACCATCATGGTTTTTCCTGATTGTTTTACGTCATTAGGTGGTAATCAATATTTGGATTCTCCTGCCATCGGTTTATATGCTTCTCATATTCATAAGGAGATCATACCTTTTGTTGAATCAGCGTTGGCGATTAAAACCGGTGCCAAGCACCGTGCCGTTTTAGGTAAATCTTCGGGTGGTTTTGCCGCCATGCGCTTTGCCATGGATTTTCCCAGGTTTTGGGGCGCCATTGCCAACCATTCCGGGGATGCCGGTTTTGAGGTGTTGTATCGCCGCGATTTTCCGGTGGTGGCGGATGTGCTGGCTGATTTTAATGGTGATATCGATAAATTTGTGAAACGCTTTTGGCGTTCGAAAAAAATCATGGGTTCGCATATTCTGGCACTCATGCATATTTGCCTGGCCGCCACCTATGATCCGCAGGAAAATGGGATTCGTTTGCCTTTTGATTTAAACACCTGTGTTTTAGATGAAGAGGCTTGGCAACAGTGGCTTCGTCATGATCCGGTCAATCGTGTGGAACAAGGAGTCAGTGGTTTAACCGCTTTAAATGGGCTTTATATGGATTGCGGTTTTCGCGATCAGTATTTTATTCATTACGGCATGCGAGAATTGGTACAAAAACTTGAAAATCACAAAATCAAACACATTTATGAAGAGTTCAACGGTAGCCATTCCGGCATAGATTACCGCTTGGACGAGTCATTACCTTATTTATACGAGAAAATACAATGATTAAAGTCAGCGAATCCGCCATAGAATTTTTGGGCGGTGTCATCAAAGAACAAGATGTCAGTAATCTGCATTTAAAAGCCACCATTCAAAACCCCGGCACCCCGGCGGCCGATTGCCATTTGAGTTTTTGTGAAAAACAAGAAGTGCAAGTGGGCTATGATGAACAAAGTTTGGGCGATTTTAATCTCTATGTGGCGCATGATGACTTAAGTTATTTTGAAGACGCTGAAATTGATTATGAAACACAAGGCGCCAGTGGTCAGCTCAATATCAAAGCTCCCAATATCAAGGGTGATACACCCGATGAGGATGCACCTATATTCGACCGTGTGGCCTACTTTATTGAAGCTCAAATTAATCCGATGTTGGCCACCCATGGTGGTAATGCCCGATTGGTGGCGGTTGAAGATGACAAGGCGGTGATTGAATTCGGCGGTGGCTGCCATGGCTGCGGTATGGCCAAACAGACCTTATCGCAAGGTATGGAAACCCAAATTACGGCACAATTTCCGGAAATTAATCAGGTGGTGGATGCCACTGATCATGCCTCCGGAGAAAATCCCTATTATTAAAGGTTACAAACATGGAACTCATAAATAACAACATTATAGATGTCACCACAGACAGTTTTGTCAAAGATGTCATTGAGCAGTCCCAACAAAAACCGGTACTGGTGGATTTTTGGGCTGACTGGTGCGAACCGTGTAAAAACCTGATGCCGTTGTTGCAGCAATTGGCTGAAAAATACCCCAATGATTTTGTTCTGGCTAAAGTGAACACCGACCAAGAACAGGAATTAGCGATGCAAGTGGGCATTCAGAGCCTGCCGACCGTGGTGCTGATTAAAAAGGGTGAAATTGCCGATAGTTTTACCGGTTTAAAACCGGCCGGAGAATTAGAGCAATGGTTATTGCCGCATTTGGATACGGTTTCGGAAAAGTCCGAAGAACCTGCGGTTGTTGAAAATGATGAGGTCAGCACGTTAATCGCTGAGCAAAATTATGAAGCAGCCATGCAAGTATTGGAATCGATGCCCAAAGAGCAGGCTGTCTGGCAAATGATGGAAGTTCATTTGCTCATGGGCAACGTGGAACAGGCGCAACAATTACTCAATGACATGCCTGATGAACAACGTAAACTACCGCAAGCCGATTTAATTGCTGCCCGTATTCAACTGGAACAAGTTGATTTGCAAGGCCGTGATGAATTAATTGAATTGAAAACATTAATTAATCAAGGTGCAACTGATCAAGCGGCGGAAGGTTTATTGGAGAAATTAGCTGAAAACCCGCAAGATGATGCGGTCAAACAATTATTGATTCAATCATTCGCTCTGATGTCAGATCGCAGTCAAATTAACCGTTACCGTCGGCGTATGTCGTCATTGGTATTTTAAATTAAGTTTTTGAGAACCGTTATGATCAAGCATTTTTTAACACTGTCTTTATTGTTTACATCGTGGGCACAGGCCGAAAAATCCGTGCCTGATGTGGCCGATGCTTTTGAAGTGGAGCCGGGCATTATCATTTCAGCACAACCGACCACTGAGGACATGGACGTACTGAAAGAATATGGTATTAAAGCCGTCATTAACTCCAGAACAGATGCTGAAATGGATTTGCTTGATTTTAATGAGCACCGCTGGTGGCACACCGCCGATGTCGGTTACAGTCAAGTGGCCATTGGTAGCGATGAACCGTATTCAGTGGCCAAACTGACCGCCTTTAATGAAGCCATGGAAGCGGCTCGAGAGCAGGCCGGTGATCAGCCAATTTTGCTGCATTGTCGTTCCGGACACCGTTCCAGTCAACTCTATGCCGCCTGGTTGGTTAAATATAAAAATTACACACCCGATGAAGCCCTGGCAAAAGTCAAACCGGCCGGCTGGTGGCCGATGCCGATGGAACAATTATTGGGACAGAAATTATCCGTTCGTATCGCGGACGAAACCAGCAAAACCGAGGAATCACATTAAATTATGACAGTTGTCACCCGATTTGCACCCAGCCCCACGGGCTATTTACATGTGGGCGGAGCCCGAACCGCTTTGTTTTGTTACTTAT
>CAZWVE010000234.1:2293-2986 GCA_964636925.1 uncultured Marinicella sp. | reverse complement strand
AACCAGTAAAAACGATAAATATTTATCTGTCACCGTACTGGTCTATGCCCAATCACGAGAACACTTGATTAATATTTACCAAGACTTGCGAGAATTAGACAGCGTGGTATGGACCCTGTAACAGCACCGCTGATCATAAAAAACTTAGGTCGATGCGATTATCAGTCGGTGTGGTCGGCCATGCAGGACTTTACCGACCAACGCGACAAAACCACCACCGACGAATTATGGCTGGTGGAACATCCCCCGGTCTTTACCCAGGGCTTAGCCGGTAAAGCAGAACATGTGTTGGCTGCCGGCAACATACCGGTGGTTCAAGTGGACCGTGGCGGCCAGGTGACTTATCATGGACCGGGACAAATCGTGGCCTACCCACTTCTTGATTTACGCCGCCATGGCATCGGTGTTAAATCCCTGGTACATGGTATTGAACAAGCCGTGATTGACGTGTTGGCCCATTATGACATTGTTGCTGAACGTAAACTAAAAGCCCCTGGTGTTTATGTCAACGGTGATAAAATTGCCGCTCTGGGTCTGAAAATACGCAAAGGTTGTTCCTACCATGGTCTGGCCTTTAACATTAACATGGATTTAAGCCCTTTTGCGCGCATTAACCCTTGTGGCTTTAGCGGGCTAAAAGTCATACAACTGTGTGATTTAAACCCAGAATGTGATATACATACGGTGCAAAAA
>CAZWVE010000234.1:0-2283 GCA_964636925.1 uncultured Marinicella sp. | reverse complement strand
ATTTTTCTTCTCACCAAACACCTCTTGCGGTGTGAACCAATCGTTGACGTTATGGATCAAAAAATACCTCTAAACATACAAACCGCCGGTAACAAAGAACTTGGCGCCGCTAAAACCGATCGTAACCGCGCGAAATTTGATACCGATGCGCCTCGGTTACGTAAACCTGATTGGATTCGGGTACGCATTCCCACCGGTAACGCGGTGCAAAAACTAAAAAGTAAGCTACGCACGAATTCCCTGGTGACGGTTTGTGAAGAAGCCTCCTGCCCCAATATCCATGAATGCTTCGGTCACGGTACCGCCACCTTTATGATTTTAGGTGAAATCTGCACCCGCCGCTGCTCTTTTTGTGATGTCGCCCACGGTCGGCCCTTACCCGTTGACGCCAACGAACCGGCTAACCTCGCCCGCACCATTGCCGACATGCAACTCAAATACGTGGTTATCACCTCGGTGGACCGGGATGATCTCAAAGACGGTGGCGCACAGCATTTCGCCGATTGTATCCGGGCCATCCGCGCCACCACACCGGACATAAAAATCGAAATTCTGACCCCTGATTTTCGCGGTAAAAATAAAATCGAAAAAGCCCTGGAAATTTTTAAAGACTCACCGCCGGATGTCTTTAACCATAACCTGGAAACCGTACCGGATCTTTATAAAAACGTCCGTCCCGGCGCCGATTACCAATGGTCGCTTGATTTATTAAAACGCTTTAAAGCCCAACATCCTGACGTCGCCACAAAATCCGGCATCATGACCGGTCTTGGCGAAACCTTCGAACAAATCAAAGCCACCTTACGCGATCTGGCCGAGCACGATGTCGAAATGATCACCGTCGGTCAATACCTGCAACCCACAAAAGGCCACCATCCGGTGCTGAAATACTGGTCGCCCGATGAATTCAAAGCCATCGAAGAATACGGCTACACCTTAGGCTTCACCCACGTCGCCTCCGGCCCCCTGGTGCGCAGTTCCTACCACGCCGACTTACAAGCCAAAGAAGCCGGTTTTGTCAGCTAAATCAATCCCGCCAAGCCTGACTGCCCGAGTCCATTTCGGCCAATCAGGTTTCAACTTAAGCCAACAATAAAAAACCGATAAAACTCACCGTCGCCGCAATCAGGGCGTAAGGCAATTGCGTGATGGCATGAGACACCATATGGCAGCCGGTACCCTGCGCAGCCAGAATGGTGGAGTCACTGTAAAAGCAGGCTTGAGAACCAAAGGCACTGG
Organism: uncultured Marinicella sp.; assembly: GCA_964636925.1. GTDB lineage: Bacteria > Pseudomonadota > Gammaproteobacteria > Xanthomonadales > Marinicellaceae > Marinicella. The sequence continues at coordinate 1,044 of CAZWVE010000234.1, read as the reverse complement.
CTGATAATAAGGCACCGATGACCAAAGGAATATTGGCATCCACCGCGTAAGCCAGTGGCATCACGATGGGTATGGTGACCGCAAAAATACCCCAGCTGGAGCCGGTGGCAAAAGCCAAAACTGCCATCGCCAGAAACACCAGCGCCGGTAACCATTGAGCAGTCATATAGGGTGACAGGTTTTCAATCACATATTGAGGCAACAGTAGTTTATCGCAGACATCTTTGAAGATAAAGGCCGCCACCACGGTGCCAATGGCAGGCAGCATGGTTTTAAAACCGTCCATCATGGTTTCCATCATTTCAGTTAACGACATCAAACGTTGTAAAGCATAAAACGGCAGGGTCAGCATTAATGTAACTATTAAGCCTTTGTAGACGTCTACATCAAAATAAATAGTCAGGACAACCAATAGGAACATGGGTAATAAAAAGTTGATTAACTTACCTTTGGGCTGGGCTTCTTCAAACTCTTCTTCGATACCTTTAACCAAATACTCGCCCGGGGCTAGCGACTTTTCTGTGGGCGTGACCGCTTCAATGAGCTCCTCATCGACAGCCACATTGTCAATCGCTGCTACCGATTGCTGCGGGTCATTCAGCCCGAACTGCATGGCCAATTCGGCTTTCTTCATGGGACCAAACACAGGAATTATACCGCTGATAACCAGTACCACCACCACTAAGGTTAACCAGGCATACAGCATATAAGGGATGGCCTCAATATAGACAGATAAGCCCTCACCCACCGCGGCCACCTGGTTATTTTCCAATAAACCGCCGAAGAAAATCGCCCAGGTCGATAATGGCACCAAAACACAGACCGGTGCGGCCGTGGAATCCACCACGTAGGCCAGCATTTCACGCGAGACTTTGTATTTATCGGTGACCCGTTTCATGCTTTCGCCGACGCTTAAAGCATTCAGGTAATCATCAACAAAAATAACCAGACCCAACACAAACGTCATAAATAAAGAAGATTTTCTTCCTGTGGTGTACTGTTGCGCTTTTCGGCCGAAGGCCATAGCACCGCCGGTATGCACCA
>CAZWVE010000233.1:0-3000 GCA_964636925.1 uncultured Marinicella sp. | reverse complement strand
ATATTCGATAAACAAATAAATTTTGCCTCTTTTTTCACCGGTTATTTCTTTTAGTATGCCTCGCTGTTCCATTTCTTCCACAATTTTATAAGCTGTTACCATAGATACATTAACCAGGTCACCGATGGTTTGCGCATTAATGAGTGGCTTTTTATACAATGAATCTAATACTTTCATTATTTGGCCACTTCGTTTACTTTTTTCATTAACTTCATTTTCAATTCGGGCTTTTAGCAATAGAATTCTATCAAATGTATCAACACCTTTTTTTGCAGTCTCAATAACGCCGGTAAGGAAAAATTTAAACCATTGTTTGATGTCATCATGTATTCTGACACGCATTAAGTTGTCATAGTATAAATCACGATAACGCTCAAAAAAATCAGACAGATACAAAACAGGCTGTTTCAAGATACCTTTTTCAACCAGATACAATGTAATCAACAATCGTCCGACGCGACCATTACCATCTAAGAAAGGATGAATGGTTTCGAACTGATAATGCATGATGGCAACTTTTAATAAATCCGGTAAATAATGTGCATCAGAATGCACAAAATTTTCCAGATCACCCATTAATTCGCTGATGGACGAGCTCACCGGTGGTACAAAGGTTGCATCATTTAAAGTCGCCCCACCAATCCAATTTTGTGACCGCCTGAACTCACCCGGTAATTTATGCTTACCTCTGACGCCTTGTAACAAAGTTTCATGGGTTTGTTTAATCAAGCGGGTGGAAAAAGGAACGTTTTCTAAAGACTCAATGGCATGCGTCATTGCCAGAATATAATTATTGACCTCCTCCCAATCATCACGCTTTTCAATATCCACATCCTCACGAGATAACAAAGCGTCCTCAATATTCGTTTGTGTGCCCTCTATTTTGCTGCTTTGGGTGGCTTCCTTCAGGACGTGCATGCTGATAAACATATCAACATTAGGTGCATGTTCAGAAAACATGTCCAATCGCCCTATTTGACGGTCTGCCTGAGATAACAGTTTTTGAACCTCCATGTCATCAATCAGCCATTGACGATTAATTAATTCAGGTTGAAAGCTTTTATAATCCTTTTGTTTAATCCAATGTCCCGCTTTAAATTGTTTCATAAATTTTAACCAAAACTTTATCCTATTTTAGATTTTAGCCTTTTACTTAAATACAAGCCACCCTTATTTTAGATTTTGGTCGTTTTTTAAAATAGGAGCCAGTCTTATTTCACTTTTTGTGCAATTTATTAAATAGTGGTTTGCTATATTTAGGATAATCATACAAACCTCGAATGACACGACGTATTCACTGCTTTTTAACCAATCGGCTTAGCGCTTGGTCTATGGCAGCATTTCTAAATCTACAAAATCATTTTTTGAAAACGCCCAACCCCTACCGTCTCCATAAACTCTACTTATTACTTTGTATTAAGTTGTTTGCATTTCTTAATAGCACTACATTCTGTCAGAAAATGTATAGTTTTTTTCTGACAAATCAAAATACATAAACATCTTCAACAATGCCAAAAACTTGAAAACATTATTTCGTGGCGCCATAATTGCAATAGACGGGTAAGTCCTCTTATGTGCTTCAAATGTTCCCATCCATCGGTTGGCGAGAGTTTGAAGATTATCGACATAACAGGGGCCGTCTTTTTTTTGCTTGGTTCTCAATTCAAGTATTCTGTTTCAATTTAATTTGTTAGGTAGTTAATGAGCCTTTGACTTTAGGACAAACAAATCAAATTATTATATCCAATATGACCGGCGCCTCTTCACTTCTGTGTACGCGTCGGTTCTCTATTTTTAACCTTAAAATCCTTTTCTTTTTTTGTTGCCATACCTGATAGTTTTTACTCAATCATTCAATAATAACTGATTTACCCAATAATTTCCCTTATAAAAATGCCTTGTCCCATGTCCCGGGACTAGGAACATTATGCCTGATGATTGAAAGCAATTTAAACCGAGTATCGTAGGATGGGCTCTGCCCATCAATAACTACTGAACCCTTTAAATTGAATATTGAGTGCGACACTCATTCTACTTAACCAACTCCATAAAAGCCCGTTGCGGAAAGATAGCCTCTTTTCGACCCTTCACACTACACGGCCTTTCAGAAAACCACACATTTTGACGGTAGCCCAATAAATCCCTGACCTCAACGCCATGTAAATGCCATTTCAACTCCTGTATCATTTGATTCATTGATCCCTGAACCGAACGATTGATGTCAGTATCGAACTGCAAACGATGAATTAACCCATGCACTTTGTCCATTATCTCATCGTCAAACCACAGCTTTAAGACGGTGTTCATTAAGGCATCCTGAAAAAAATAATCCAAATTACTTAAGTCAGCTTTCTTAATATTCGGAATAAACAAAGGAAACCGCGTTGCATCATGCAATAGAAACAAACATGGACTGCGCTGAATGGAGAAATAATGACCATGCCAATGATTTAAAGGCGTTATGCCCTCTTCAGGAACATGTCCAACAACTGATGAAGTTTTGACCCCGACAGGCCGTACCATTCCTTTTTCATCGAGCTTTAAAGCCTCGTACAGTTTTTTGGTGCAATGGATTTTAATCATGCGGTTATTATCACGCAAGTAGAACCCGAATTCATGGTTTTTCGAAATAATGATTTAACGTCCGATTCTCAAATAGGCATTTAAACTCTGAAATTTCCATGAATACGAAAGTTGCCGAAATAATCCCTGTCCCAAATTAATTCCGTGTCCTGGGACTTGGGACGGTTAAGGGAACTGGATGTACCCTACTTACCCATCAACCCCAAAACCCAAGCCGGCTGAGCCCGTCGAAGCCATTTTTAACAAAGGACACACATTGAAATCAACATTTTCTAAAATAGTGACCCATCCTATTTCATATTCTGGCTGTTTTGTAAAATAAGCCTGTAGGATGGGCTCCACCCATTAATCTTCCAACAAACCGCGACACCTTCGGGCTGCCCTCATGGGCCCTATTATCGGTGGCGACCACCGCGT
>CAZWVE010000232.1:0-3059 GCA_964636925.1 uncultured Marinicella sp. | reverse complement strand
TAACCTTGTTCAAATACCTCACGACTAACGCGGGCATCTTTGGCCAGATAAAACCGGCCTTTATAATTTAAAACAAGTTGATCTAATCGATCGAGTAGCGGAAATAATTTATCCTGGACTTTAAAATCCAAGGCCAGACTATAACCTTCCATGGGGAATGACAGCCAGTTTTTATTGGCTTGGCCATGGAGTTTTAAAACCGCTAAAAAAGAGCCCTGACCGGCATCTGCTATGGTTTTAAGAATGACGTTAAGGCCTTCGAAACTGGTTTTTTTGGGCAGAATAAATTGATACTGAATAAAACCGCGACGACCGTACATTCTGTTCCAATGATGAATACCATCCAAGGGGTAAAAGAATTGCTCGTAATGCACCGTTTCTTGTTTAACCGACTTCTTTTGGCGGTGATAATACAGGGTATTAAATATTTTAATAGTCGAGGAATTCAACATAAATCCTGGAAACCAGCGGGGCATGGTATGGGTTTTTTTTCGGTATTTTGTCAATTTACCGTCATCGGAAAATTCGCCCAAACTCACTAAACTTCGTCCCAGGGATTTGTTTTTGGCAAAACAGTCAATCCAGGCCACTGAATAGCTGCTGCTTTGGTGATTTTCAAAAATCGCGAACGTTTCTTTCAAGTTTCTCGTTTTATGGGTGGTTTGGTTTATTTGGGTGGATTTGATGGGTATCAGTTGTAGTGTCGCAGATAAAATAATACCCGTTAATCCCATGCCACCACAGGTAGCCTGAAATAACCCGACTTGATGATGTCTGTTGCAATGGGTGGTACTGCCGTCAGCCAATAACAAGCGCATGTCAGTGAGGTATTCGCTAAAACAACCGGCCAGATGATGATTTTTACCATGAACATCTGCAGCAATGGCGCCGCCTAAGGTGATAAAACGGGTACCTGGTGTCACCGGTAAAAACCAGCCTTTGGCAACGATGACGTTAAGTATTTCGTCCAGTGTGACACCCGCCTGGCAGGTTAAAAGACCTTGCTCGGCATCAAAATCCATAAAGTACGATTGTGCATGACGACTGTCAATAACGCAATCGCTCAGGGCGCTGTCACCATAACTTCGGCCATTGCCAAAAGCAATTGTATTTGGGTTGTTGTTGTTTTTTACGAAGCTGTGCAAATCCGATGCTGTGCGTGGTGTGAAAACCCGGTGTTTAAGTTGAGGAAATCGACCCCATCCGCTCATTTGTTTGTTTGTTTGCTCAGGCATGGTGGCTGTCATGTTGATGAAAGCTGAACATGGAATGGCCAATAAAGCTGGTTACAGCAGGTACCGCGATACCGCAAGCATGGGCTAAAGCTTCTGGATAAAACGAAATCTCGAGCATGGGAAACAATTTATTTGCCAACAGTACGCTAATAATTAATGTTTGGGCAACGGCCAATAAATTAACCACAGTGAAATAAAAAATCTGTTTTTTAAGTGAATATGCGGCGGGTTTGAAGACGACGGTTTTAAATAAAATAAACGCCACAACCATGCCGGTTATATAAGCCCAGATAATAGCCACCGGATAGCTGAAGAAAGTACTGTAAAAAAACCGACTTAAAAAATTAATAAGTGCTGCGATGCCACCTGTGCATAAAAACAAGACAAATTGTTTGGAAAAAAATGAAGACATCATACGTTGCAGTTATCGGGAAACGAAAAAATAAATCAACAGATAGCTCAAAAGCCAGGCAACGATGGTGAATTGGATAAAAATATCACGCATTAAAACCCGGGTCGGACTGCTGCTTTTTTGTTCCACAAAAGTAATTTGCATATAGCGCAAAATACCTAAAATCACGAACACGGCGGTTAAATAAACATGTTGTGTGCCTAAACGGCTCATGACATCAGGTGATATGGTGTATTGTATATAGCCAATAATAATCACCGCAGACATCAACACCATGGCGGCATTAATGAACTCGAGGTTATAACCATCAATATTTTTCCGGGTGTTTTGTCCCTGCTGCTGTAATAAAACATCATCACGACGCTTGGCGAAGCCTAAAAACAGAGCCAGTAAAAAGGTCATCATGATAATCCACATGGATAAGGGTTGCTGCAAAAAAACATTGCCGGCGAATAAGCGCAACACAAAGCCAGTGGCAATCATAACAATATCAATAATCGCTACATGTTTCAGTCCCAAGGAATAAATAATATTCATCATCAGGTAAAGGGCCAGCACATACAAAAGCTCAGTTTTAATACAATAAGCACCTATTAGCGAAACCATTGACAACACTAAAAATAAACCCCAGGCGGTTTGCTTTGACACCGCGCCTGAGGCAACGGGGCGATGCTGTTTAATGGGGTGTTGGCGATCTTCATTAATATCGTTAAGATCATTAAAGACGTAAACACCACTGGCAATAAGACAAAACAAAACAAACGCGCCAGTTGTCTGCCAGATAATGGCCACATCAAAAGCAAAGGCAAAAAATAACGGCGCAAACACAAACAGGTTTTTTAAGTATTGATGGGGTCTGATTAGCGCAATTAAATTTTTCATAATTTATAAGAGTTTACATAATAAACAATTTCTTAGAAACGTTTGCGGCTGACTTTTGCGTGCCATTGATTAATCAGGGGCAAGGTGGCCGAGCCATACCAGGGAATTAATTCCATACGCAAACGTCCGGCTTGAATAGCGGGATCGGTTTCGGTGAGTTTTCTGGCTTCTTCAATGGTGTTGACATCAAAAATGTAAATACCTTGTAAATCCTGATCATTGGGCATAAATGGACCGGCTAGCACCAAATGACCGTTTTCTGCCAGGGTGCGAATATTTGCGAGGTGCGCTTGCTGAAGCTGTTGCGCGGTTTCTTGGTCCTGATCCTGGTTGGGGCCGGGTTTGAGGAAAGCCATGACATAGGTTTTCATGCCATAATCATCTGCCTCTAATGATTGGGCGAGTGCAGCGTCATACTCATTTTGAGCCATTGTCAGGTTTGATAACAAAAATAATGCAATAGTAAGAAGTGTTTTCATTTTTATTTTCTCCGTTTTATTTTCCACCAGCATGGTTTTTTTGTGTTCGAT
>CAZWVE010000231.1:0-3062 GCA_964636925.1 uncultured Marinicella sp. | reverse complement strand
CTAAATCCATTTCTGTAAAAGCTTCCTCATAACTAAGAGATTCACCCTGCTCAATAGTCAGACTGATGAGACCCTGATAACGTGAAGTTCCATGGGTATAAAACCAGTAGGCCTCTCCGGATTTCATTCGCTCTAAGTAGGGATCTTGCACAATTTGCCAAACGCCCTGACTGTTTAATTTATAAACCGGTTGACCGTTGTGGGCGTCTGAATTGGCAAAAAAATCACCAAAACTGGGTTCTTGTCCTGCCACTAACGGAAAGCCGGTTAGCGTAAATGGCTTGCAAATAGGCATCAAGCTTATCCGATTTGCCGGTAATTTGAATGGTTTTTGCGGTGCTACCCTCTAATTTGACCAAATAGGCTGTGTTGGCTGATAAGGTATATAAATTGGACAAAAAGGCTTCCGGTTTAGGTTCCGGGAAATAACCATACCAACCATCCAAATTCATTAAGCCTTCAGCCGGATCAGTAATAAAATCCTTGCCTAATTTATCCGGTATCCAACGCCAAACACTGGCCACAGGAATGCCGGAGAATATATCCTCGATATCGTTATTTTCAGGTGCCAGCTCTACATAGATGGCGTTCCAGCCAGGTTGTAGCTCAATGGATTGCGTGATTGTCGCGATGCCGGCACGACTCGAGCCAGAAAAACCCAGATTAAGTATTAAAATTAATAATAGACTGTAAAAAGCCATATATCCTCGCACTTTATTGGCATCAAATATCATTATCGGGTTGGTCGTTTTCATGGTTGAACTCCTGCTTTTACTGGCATGGCCGGTGGTTGTTTGTTATTGTCCTTTGGTACATCGGTTATGGGTTTAACAGCGGCCAATAATTCATGATTAATCTGGATATTAGCGTTATCCTTTATGCCATTTAAAAATTCTTTTTTAGTGCTGACTTGTTTCTCGGATAATATTTTTTGCTTAATGCCTGAGGCAATTTGTTCATAACGGGTTTCTACCACATTTTCTGAACCCACCAATCGCACCAGATAAAGACCTTGTTCAGTTTCTATGATGTCTGACATACTGCCATTTACAGGCATTTCGAATAGAGCATTAACCACTTTTCCAGGCCACTTATAAGCCCGTTTAGGTGATTCAATTAACCAACCGATGACACCACCTTGATATTTAGAGCCACGATCATCTGAATGCAGACGAGCCAAATCACCAAAATGAGTTATGTGATTGGGTAGTTCATTAGTTTGCTCTTTCACTGCTAATAGCTCACTTCTCAATTCGCTTAATTGTGATGCAGTCATATCGGGGTTTGTCTGTTTGAAAATAATGGCACCGCGTCGCCTCGCCGGTCGGTTATAGCTCTGCTTATTATTCTCAAACTGTTGTCTTATTTCAGACTCAGAAACACTGATTTCAGCTAATTTTTTGTTTAAATTTATTTCTAAATATTGATCTATAATGGCTTGATGATAGACTTTTTGCACCACTGGGTTTTGATCAATACCCTGTGCTTTAGCCTCTGCTAACAGCAATTTTTGGTTAACCAAAAAATCCAACAACACTTTTTTTTGTTTTAAATCCTGGTATTGCCCCGGAATGGCCCCCCCGCGGATTTTCATCTGCGTTTTAAAATCACCTTCTGTAATAGTTTCATCATTGACAATCGCCAATACACCGGATGACAGTGACGCTTGTTTTGAAGGCCAATTCAGACCGGCTGCATACCATCCGATATAGGCTGATAACAACATCAAAGGAATCATAATAAGTAACTGTTTCTTCATGGTGTCACCTGCTCAAAACCATTTTTAAAGATATAGAGAACTAAGGCGTCAACATCCTCGGCTGTGTTATTTGTCAACGAAGTCTCCGAACCGGAAACAAGTTGCACACTCACTTCATTGACCACTTCAGTTTCCATGGTGAATGCCAGCCCCGGATCAACCTGGGCCGACAGGGTAAAGATTACGGTGGCATTGGCCGGCAAATTAGCCCCGCCAGTGATACCAAACTGATCAACATTAATACAAGTCGCGTTACCATAGGCTTGGCATTGCCAACTGGCATTAATCAATCCCGCCGGCAAATTTTCAGTAACAATCACATCACCGGCATCGACTGAACCAATATTATCAACGGTTATTTCATATTCAACCCAAACACCCGGCTCAACAACGTCTAAATGGTCGGTTTTTTTAATTCGGACATCAACACCGGTAAGCAAATCTGTTGTTTCAAGGGCTTCATTGTTAACTGGATTAGGATCCGTGTAATCCGAGCTAACTTGACTGGTAAACTGAACTTGACCCGGTGCATCTGCCAATAACAACATACTGACGTTAGTGTTAATGCTTTCACCCACTGAAATCTGGTTCGCAGTACATAACAGCTGTTCATTATCAAGTTGACAACTGGATTCAGGCGACACCACTAAAATATCATCCTGTAACGCGGGTATGTCACTCACACTGTAAATATTTCTGGCAGTTGATGGTCCATGGTTAATAAACTGAATACGGTATATTAATCGCTGAAGTGAATCAGGATCGAATGGATCGATATTATCGCTGATTAATACCTCAACATCGGACAATTGCGTAATGAGGTCACTGACGGTATCGCTGTTATTCGTTAAATCTATATCGATCACTGGTGAAGGGACTTGAATACCAGCCGTATTTTCAAGGTTACCTAAGGCATCAGGATCTAGCATGGCGGTGATGACATAGCTGACTTGTTCACCTGGCGGGATATCAACCACTTGATTGAGTCCCCCCTGACCCATTATGGGGCAAACAGCAAGACCTGTGGGTGTACAGGTCCAGACAGCATCTGATAAATCATTCACCAGGTCATCAACAACCAAGACCTGATCACTGGCACTTGGACCATGATTCATCACCATCACTTCGAAGCTGACAGAATTACCGGCCACTACAGGACTGGTTAATAACTGTTTACTCACTGACAAATCCAGTTCCTGCGTCACTTGAGTAGATACGGAGTCGGTGTTATTGCTCAAATCAGTATCGGTATTAAAGCCTTCTTCGAATACCACCGCCTCAACAAGATTATCAATCTGGCCGG
>CAZWVE010000230.1:0-3074 GCA_964636925.1 uncultured Marinicella sp. | reverse complement strand
TGCGCGCCAAACCAGGCTTGGTCAAAGGGATGTAGATTACCACGGAAGCTTATCACCTTGGCATGCTGTACCTGATCGTGTTCAGGTAATAACACCACATCAAAATCCTTGAAATGATGACCGGGGTTTAAGATTTGAATGTATTGGGCTTGTGTGTTCTGATTTTTTCGCAACCAACGTGCCGCACCTGCCATACGGCGACCGGTGGTAATAATGAAATCACTGTCAGTTTCACCCAGCAATTGTGGCTTGAGAACAGCACCAATACCCGGTAATAGTCTCGGTAACAGCCAATCCCAGGGTGCCGTCAACTTAATATCCGTTAATTGTTGTTGCCGGCTGATTGCTTTGGCCAAAGTGAGGCTTTGGATTTCATGGCCACGGGTGCCTTCACTGAAGACCCGAGCCATATTCGCTTTATTCAATGTCAGACAGGGTTTATAATAGGCTCATTATTATAGAGGCCTTTGTTAAAAAGGTACACCGCATAAAAATATCAGGGCGTTTCACGTAGTCCGAAGCCGGACTACACGTAACATAACCACCCGATTCATTGAGGAATTTGATATGAGTAAAGAATTAGCCAATGCCCAGAAAGTCTATTATGTCACGAAAAAGGATTTACCTCTAAGTTGTCCCGGCGATCATATGACTATTTGGAATTCGCACCCAAAGGTTTATCTGCCGATTGCCAAAACCGGTGAAGAATTGTGTGAGTATTGTGGTGCCAAATACATACTAAAAGACGAATAAGGTGCTCAGTTTAGCGGCTAAGTTGCCCCAACACATATAAGGCAGACCATGCAAGGGTCTGCATCACTGACAATAGTACAAATTCTTCCGGCACTCAATATGGGTGGCGTGGAACGCGGTACGGTGGAATTTGCCCGGTATCTTAAAGACCGGGGTCATCGGGCCATTGTCATCTCAGGTGGCGGTTATCAGGTGCAGGTCTTAAAGAATGCGGGTGTAGAGCACATTCAGTTGCCGGTCGGTAGAAAGTCACCGCTGACTTTTCGACACGTGCCGACATTGAGAAAGATTTTTAAACAACACCATGTCGATATTGTTCATGCCCGGTCCCGATTACCGGCCTGGTTATGCTACTTTGCTTTGAGAAAACAAACCACCCCCCCTTATTTTGTCACCACCTTACATGGCTTACATTCAGTGTCCCGTTATTCTTCGGTGATGGCGCGAGGTGATGCCGTAATTGCGGTTTCACGCACGGCCGCCCAATATTTGCAAACGCATTTCAATCGTCATTTGACGGCCCAGCCTGAAGTCATCTATCGGGGTGTTGATTTACAACAATTTCCATACGGATACCTGGCTGATTCGTCTTGGGTCAACGAACTGGAAGCACGTTTTCCCATGTTAAAAGGCAATCAAACGGTGTTGCTCCCCGGTCGCTTAACTGCCGTAAAAGGTGCTGAAAACGTAATTCCCTGGCTACAGCAATGTCAGACAGGACAATACCTGATTGTCACCGCATAACCTAACCAGTCGGACTACAGCAAACGCTTTTTTGTACAATTAAAACAACTGGGTTTATCCGACAAAGTTGTCTGGATAGGCCGTCAACAAAGCATGGCTGATTTATATGCCTATGTCGATATCACCCTATCCGTTAACCGAAAAGCAGAGAGTTTTGGTCGTACAGTGCTTGAATCTCTGACAATTGGGACGCCGGTGGTGGGCTTTAACCACGGTGGTGTCGGAGAGATTTTATCTGCTTTAATGCCAGCAGGCCTGGTACCGGTGGGTGATCAGGACAGATTGGTTAAATCGATTAATAACACCTTGCAAAATCCACCGAACGTGTTACAACAAACCCAATTTAGCAACCAACAACAATTTGAGCAGACCATGGATGTGTATCGTCAACTGATGGAACATCAACAATGAGCAATACCCAACGACAACAAGGGATGATGGTGATTTTGTTGGTGGCTGTGTGGGCATTGTTGCCTTTTGGGCGATTGTCAGAAATTCCGGTATTAATTTTGGCTGTGAGCGGCATAGGCGTGATCCTGCGTCATCGGGTGCTTTTAAGCAAACAACCGTGGTTTATTGGTTTAACGGTTCTTTCCGGTCTTTATTTTTTGCTGACATTGATTAGTGCCCTGGATTCCTATTGGCCGCAAAAGAGTTTATTGGTGAGTTTTGGCTCATGGCGTTTTTATTTTATGGGTGTCGCAGTTTTATGGCTTACGACAGCACGCCAACATCATAACCGTGCAGGGCTTTATTCGGCAAAAGAATTGACGATTTTAATGACCCGGATTATGGCGATTATGGCTTTATTCTGGAGCTTAGATGCGATTGTTCAAGCCGTGGTTGGCTATGATTTATTTGCCCGACAATCCTACCCGGGACGCCTGACCGGGATTTTTGGTGATAATGTTAAATTAGGACCGGTGCTGGCTCTAATGTTGCCAATGGTATTGATGTGGACACGGCTGCAACAGCGCTGGATTCGCTGGCTGTCACTGGTGGCCATGCTGGTGGCGATTTTATTAAGCGGCACCCGCTCTGCGTGGCTGATGATGATTTTTATCGGGTTTTTATTCGCCTGGCAATTCCTGCCTAAATCACGTTGGCAAACTCTACTTAAAGCGGGTCTATTGGTCCTGGTTATGGGCTGGGTAATGGCCATGCTGGTACCTGATTTTCAGCAACGTATTGATCGCAGTGCACAAATTCTTACTGACCAGGACAATGCTTTGGATTATGCGTTGGCAGACCGTTTACCGATATGGCACAGTGCCTGGGAAATGTACAAAAAACATCCCATCAATGGTGTCGGCGCGCGCGCATTTCGAAAAGCCTACCCTCATTTTGCAGAAGACAATGATCCCTGGCTGGCTCAGGACGGCGTCAGCTTACAAGCCCATCACTGGGTTCTTGAATTAATGGCGGAAACCGGCACCCTGGGTTTTGTTTTTGGTTTGGCGCTGATCTTTATTTATATCAGTGTGGTAAAGAATAAATATAAACACCCCACGGTCTGGCCCTATGCCACGGCCTTACTGGCGGCTTTTCTGCCGGTGGTGTCTTTATATTCCATATTT
>CAZWVE010000229.1:0-3102 GCA_964636925.1 uncultured Marinicella sp. | reverse complement strand
TCCATGTATTTTAAATCTTCGCGCTTGTGATTCATGGCGTGCTTTACGATAATGTGCTGACTTGGCCGAAAGGCCGTTATTTTAACAGGAATTGGATTAAAGACCATGAATCCCACGCTTTATCGACCGATTATTGCCAACGCGTTGGCTGAAGACATTCACCATCAAGACGTCACCGGTGAAGGCATCTTTACGCAACAGGATCAATGCCATGCGCAATTAATCGCGAAGGAAAACGGCATCGCCGCCGGTTTGGCGGTCTTTAAGGAAACTTTTTTACTGCAAGATTCGAGTATTCAGGTCGAATTAAAAATAAATGACGGGGATCAGGTGACGGTTAAAGAAGTGGTGGCGATAATTTCCGGGCCCACGCAATCAGTTCTGGCCGCAGAACGGGTGGCTTTAAATTTATTGCAACGCATGAGCGGCATTGCCAGCTTAACCCGGCAATTTGTGGATTTATGTGACGGTAAAAGCCATATTTTAGACACCCGCAAAACCGCACCCAATTTACGCGTCATGGATAAATGGGCGGTGCGCTTGGGTGGCGGTATGAACCATCGCATGGGTTTATATGACATGGCCATGCTCAAAGAAAATCACATCAAAGCCGCTGGCGGTATTGCCGCGGCAGTAAAAAAACTCCGTGATTTTCACCATGATGCAATTCTGATTGAAGTCGAAGTCACCAATTTAGACGAACTCAAACAAGCGCTGGCCTGTGATGTTTATCGCATTATGCTCGATAATATGTCCAATGACATGATGCGCGAAGCGGTGGCCCTCAGTGACGGCAAAACACCCTTAGAAGCCTCAGGCAACGTGAATTTAGACACAGTCGCCGGGATTGCCGCCACAGGTGTGGATTTTATCTCGGTGGGTGCCCTCACCCACTCGGTTAAAGCCCTCGATTTCAGCTTGTTGGTGGTTTAAATGTCTGCCCATCAAACCAACATAGCGCAACTACGTATTTGCCTGGCGCAAATTAATACCACGGCCGGTGATATCAGCGGTAACCAACAACGCATTGTCAGCGCCGTTGAACAAGCACAAAAAGACCGTGCCGATTTGATTGTCTTTCCGGAATTAACCCTCTGTGGCTACGGTTGTGGCGATTGGCTGTTGCATGATTATTTTATTGAGGATTGTCTCAGCGCAGTTAACGAAATCGTACCCAAATGTACGGATCTTGTGGCCGTTATCGGCCTGCCACGCACAGCGCCGGTGGGAGAGGATGGCCAGCCGCGTCGCTATAACAGTGCCGCGGTTATTCAGAACGGCCAATTACTGGGTTTTTATGATAAACAAGCCCTGCCCAATTACCTGATATTCGATGAAGTGCGGCATTTTGTCGTCGGGCAAGGCGATGGTGTATTTTCACTCACCATTAACAACCAAGACATCACCATCGGTGTCAGTATTTGTGAAGACCTGTGGCATGAAGCCCGGGCGGTTAAACAACAAGCCGAAATGGGCGCTGATTTATTGATTAATTTAGGTGCTTCACCCTATGCCCTGGGCAAACCCGAACGCCGCCATCAGCAATTTGCACAAACAGCCCGGGAACTGAATAAACCGCTGGTTTATGTTAACGCCATTGGTGGCCAGGATGAATTGGTGTTTGACGGTCACAGCGGTCTGGTGCATGGTGATAACAGTGAACAATTACCGGGCTTTCAGGAAGCCATCCAAAGCCATACATTAAATCAACTGGCAGGCCGAAGTGTTGACAAAAATCCTTTGGCAGATTTATATGCCGCCTTGCGGTTGTCACTCAAAGATTATGTCCATAAAAATGGTTTTAGCGAGGTCATCTTGGGTTTATCCGGCGGTATTGATTCGGCACTGGTGGCCACTTTAGCGGCCGATGCTTTGGGCGCGGATAAAGTCCATGCCCTACTCCTGCCGTCTCAATATTCATCGGATCATTCCATAGAAGATGCCCAGGCACTGGCCAAAAATCTCGGTATTCAAGCAGAGATAGTGCCAATAAAAACAGCCCATGATGTCTTTGAAAAACAGTTAACACCACACTTTAAAAACTACCACCGTGGTCTGACCGATGAAAATCTGCAGGCCAGAATCCGTGGTCTGTTGTTGATGGCTTTTTCCAATAACCACAATAAACTGGTGCTCGCCACCAGTAATAAAAGTGAGTCTGCAGTCGGTTACAGCACCTTATACGGCGATATGGTTGGTGGCTTTGCGCCGATTATTGATGTCTATAAAACCGAAGTGTATGCCTTGTGCCGATATCGCAATCAGCAAAACCCTGTGATCCCGGAAAATATAATCAGCAAGCCACCCTCGGCGGAACTGCGACCGAATCAAAAAGACAGCGACAGCCTACCCGATTACGATGTCCTCGATACCATCTTAACTGCCTACATCGAGCAGCGACAATCGCCGCAAGCCATAGCCACTATTTTAGAAATCGATCAGGCCGTGGTTAAAGACGTTATTAACAAGGTCAATCGGGCTGAATACAAACGCCGTCAGGGTGCCATCGGCGCATCGGTCAGTGGTATGAAGTTTGGCGCGCAACGGCGCATGCCCCTGACATTCAGGTATCGAATATGAATAATAATATACATTGGGTGTTTGGCTTAACCGCCGATCCGATTCACCGTGGCCATGAACAGGTCATTAAAAACACCCTCGACCAAGCCCGGGAGCTGGATCTAAAAACCGCCGGCATTATCCTGGTGCCCACCTATCAACCGAACTTAATCGCTGATAAAAACGCGCCCACCGCTTCGTTCGAACAACGCTTAGCCATGTGCCAACTAGTGGCCAAGGATTTAAGCGAAGAATTGGACATAGACATCACTGTCAGCGATATTGAACAAAGAATTCACAACGGGCAAGCCAGTTACACCTACGATACCCTAGATGCCTTAGCCAAGGATCACGATAACCTCATCCTGATAATCAGCAGCGACCATGCCCACGGCCACGCCCCAAAATTCCGGCAATGGCACCGCTGGGATGAATTGATCAATCGCTTCGGCCTGATAATCCACGAACGCCCCGGTTACCCTTTGAACGACTGCTTCGTCAGCTACCTCAAAGAACTTAATCCCAACGTTTACGTGGCCAAAA